>NZ_JAFCTE010000005.1:0-250700 GCF_049895865.1 Psychrobacter sp. TWR1-1-1
TAGCGTTTGAAGCCTGCGTTATTTTGTTCGAGTAGCTTATCTATGTTTGGCATGGTTCTTAGCTAGTTGTGAATGTATTAGTTATTGTAAAACCCTCTGCTACTTTTGCAAGAGGTCTATTTTTTAAAAACAGGATAGCTCAGAAGTGTAATCGCTTACAGGCACACGCAACTTAATAGCAGGCTTTACCGCTAATAGCGTCTGCTATAATGGGCATTATTTGCAATTCACAAATTGCTAAGTATGATACCGCCAAGTACTATTAGGCAAAATATATGGAAAGATTATTATGAGTAAAACACCGACTGCTGATGCGCTCAATGCTGAGCTACAAGCGTTGCAGCCGCAACATATAGAATTGTTGAATGAATCAATGAATCATTCTGGTTATTTTGATGGTAAAGAAAGCCATTTTAAACTTACGATTGTTAGTGATGCTTTTGAAGGCAAAAGATTAGTCGCACGGCATCAGCTTGTATATGGACTGGCAAACTCCTTATTAACCTCGCAAGGCGGTCAAATTCATGCTTTAGCGATTCATGCTTACACCCCAATAGAATGGCAAGGTCAAAGCCCTGACAGTCCGTTATGTGCTGGACAAAACAAGGGCTAATAACGAACTATTGCGAAGATAGTGTTTTCCATACCATAATTATATGTAACCAGTAAGCGCTGAAACTGCACCTTTAAAGGAAATAATATCTCATGAAACATCTACATATGCTCATGGCTGTATTGCTCATTGCACTGTTTTTATATCAAAGCTATTTGGTATTAAGCTCAAACAAGCAAGCGCCACGCGTGGTCAAAATCTCTTCGCACATTCTCTATGCCCTCATTATTGTGTCAGGGGCAGTCATGCTAATGCAGCTGATGAGTGCCAATGCACCCATACAATGGGTATTCGCAAAAGTAATCTTACTCGTTGCGGCTATCAGTGCCAGTATCAAAGCGTTCAATAATAACGCCACATCTAGCCAAAGAAAAACCGGTATTCTTATTGCTGGAGCGGCATATTTGGGCATTGTGGTACTTGCCTTTGCTAAACCTGGTAACTTATTTTAATAAACATATGACATTTTTATTGCACAAATACTTATATTACTAGGGCGTGTCCTCATTTTAAAAATGGTGATAAAAATGAGGTAAATTGCAGTCAAACAAGGAAAATAGTGCAGATAATATCGAGATATTACCTAGCTATTTGACGATGTTTGGCAAGATTTAACCATTTTTAACTCATTTAGATTGCTATCGGTTGAATTGAGGACACGCCCTAGCATTAAAAATATTTAATAAGTGCTATATTTTCAATATCTTAATCCCATTATTTTTGCTATCTTACATAAATACAATCGCCTCAACCTAGCCTAATGGAGCCACTATGAAAACTCTTACTGCAGCGACACTACTGGCGACAGCTGGCATTTTTGGTCTCTCAGGCTGTGCCTCGACGGGCAATGTCACGCCACAATATGTGCCGCCAAGCACGTATCAAAGTTACGATTGCCAAGCCCTTAGTCAAGAATATAACCGCGTCAATCGCTATGTCGACGCGGCGCGCAACGAGCAATCAACTTTATCCGCCTCAGGTGTCGGGGTTGGGGTTTCTGCGGGACGTTGGGGCATCTCCCCTAATATCAGTTTTGGCGTTGGCAAAAGCAACAATACCAAGGCGCGCGATGCAAAATTATCACGGCTCTACGGCGAGCGTGATGCCATCATTCAATCCGCCCGCATTCAGCGTTGTAGCTTTGCCAATGGTGTTAAGATTTATGGCGAGTAATCACTAATACTTAATTAAGCAGTATTGACTGGATAAGATCATTTAATTATGAATAACCTTCATACGCACTATGATACCTTAATGGTTTCTAGATATGCTTCTCCAGAAGTTATACGAGCTGCTTTTAAATCTTTATCTCAAAAATATCATCCGGATAAGAATAATCATCCAGATGCCGATCGTATCATGCAACAATTTAATGAGTCATATAAGATATTATCTGATCCTATAGAGCGTAGTAAATATGACAAATTATTAAATGAATATGCACGTAGCTCTAATGATAAAAATAAGTATGATCATGCTAGAACAAGCAACCATTCAGACAGAAAAAATAAAGTAGTCGTGATTAATATTCCAGACTCTGTATCGTTTAGTCGCTTAAAAGATTACTTAAGTCATTTTTCATCTAAAATAAAACCTTTATTAATCAAAGCATTTAAAATCATATTTTATATAGCTGTTTTAATATTTTTAATAAATATATTTTTCTCTTATATTGACGGCTCTAGTGAATATAATGCAGCAGAAGACTTAAGTGATGCACAAAGAGAAGTAGCAGATGCTATGCAAGAGTTAAATGAAGCTTCTGAAGACTACGAAGAGTATTCCTACCCAACTGATACATCAGAATATGTAGCTGCCCAAGCAGTTGCTGATGCTGAACGAGATATAGCTATAGCTGATGCTCAACCAATTGAGCAAGGAATGGCTGATATATCAGTTGATGAAGATTATATATCCAATAACGATATGTCCTCTTACAAAAATTATGCGCCTAATGGCGAACCCTACCCTGCTTCAGCAGGCTATGTAGCTGGCTACCCACGACTTAATAACAATGGCGCATCTATCCTTACTATCGACAACAGCAGAAATACTGAGGCTGTTTTCGGAAAACTTTACTATTTAGATGGCTCAAAACTTGAAGCTGTGCGTTACTTCTATATTCCAGGAGGTGGTGGACTCAACCTTCGTGACATCAGCCCTGGGAACTACGATGTTCGCTATAAGGATCTTCAGAATGGTTCTATATCTAAATCTGAGACTATTCTTATGGAAGAATATGAAGATTATGATAGTTTAAGATTTAGTGAAATAACTATGACATTATATAAAGTTTCAAACGGCAATATGCAAACTTATTCAATTCCAGAAAGTGAATTCTAGTTTCGCCTATATTAAATTCCAAAAAAAGCCAATACGCGATAAACGTATTGGCTTTTTGCTAGGTTCAATAAAGTCAGACTTATAAAGTAGCATTTATCGCACAAAAACTACTTCAAACTTTGTACCCACTGAACAATTTGATCGCTAGGTAATGCACCTGACTGCCGTGCTATCTCTCTACCATTTTTAAAAGCTACCATGGTTGGCAAACTGCGAATATTATAAGGTGCCGCCGCTTGCTCATATTTATCGGTTTGTATTTTGGCAAAAACCACTTGTGGCAGTTGCGCCGCTGCGGCTTTAAACTGCGGTGCCATCATTAGACACGGCTGACACCAACTCGCCCAAAAATCAACGATGGTCAAGACCTCATTTTTCTGAATGACTTTACGAACCGTTTGGGCGTTTAGTTCATGAGGACTCCTCGTTAATAACGGCTGACCACATTTGCCACAATTTGGCGCAGCACTAAGTTTGGCTGCTGGTATGCGGTTGGTTGCCTGACAATGTGGGCAGACCAGATGAGAGTTTTGCTCACTCATTATAAGACTCCTATACAAGTAGCATGGGTGTTGGTCGATCAAAGTATTCAACACCCATGCTTGATTATGTATTTATGACAATAAATCTAGCGACTTTTTAACGCTTACAGGTATTCATCCCAAGCATTTTATACAAAGGACAAAAGCGGAAGAATCCTGTGAGTAAAGGCACTAAGCCAATCACGCCCCACCAGCTTTGAAAATACAAACCCAAGCCGATAATCACAACACCCGCGATGATACGTAGTAAACGCTCTGTACTGCCGATATTAATTTCCATGGTTCAATCCTTAAGTGTGAAGGCTCAATGGTAAAGGAGTAATATAGCCATGTGTTTACGGTAAAGACTGGCATTATGATGGCTTATACTCGTATTGTGCTTACGTAACGTGATGCATGTTTATAATGTTTGCTTCTTCTGATATCTGTCTTATTGCCCAAGCACATTAATCGGTACTTTGAGATAACGGGTACCATTGTCTTCTGGCTCTGGGAAATGACCTGCATCGATGTTTACTTGTACCGATGGAATAATTAGACGCGGCATGTCAAGAGTGGCATCGCGGCGCTCACGCATTTGCACAAACTCTGCTTCATTGATGCCATCTTTGACATGGATATTGCCCAGTTTTTGTGCAGCGACAGTCGTGGTTGGACAGTGCTGGCGACCCTTGCTTGGATAATCATGGCACAGATATATTATCGTATTTTCAGGGAGCGCAAGGAGCTTCTTGATTGAGTGGTACAGCGTCTTGGCATCCCCACCTGGAAAGTCACAGCGAGCCGTCCCGACATCAGGAGCAAATAAAGTATCACCAACAAAGACCACGGTCTTTTCATCATCAGTCGCAATATAGGCCATATCTGCCGGCGTATGACCCGGTACATACATGACCGTAATAGTAATATTGCCAAGCGCCAACGTATCGCCCTCATCCGTTAGAATATCGAACTGGCTGGCATCGGTGCGAAAACTGGTATCAAAGTTGAATATTTGCTTAAATATTTTTTGCACTTCGGTGATATGTTGACCGATTACCAACTGCCCGCCAAGTGTGTCTTTGACATGTATCGCGGCGGATATATGATCAGCATGCGCATGAGTCTCTATGATGTAAACCAGCTCCCACCCATGCTCGCGGACGAACTTAACCACCTCATCGACGCTAGTAGTACTCGTGCGCCCTGACTTAGCATCAAAATCCAACACAGGATCAATGATGGCACAGACTTGTTGTTGAACGTCCGCGAGTACGTGAGTATAAGTTTCTGTGTCGCTATGTAAGAATGAATGAACTTGCATGGCTACCTCTTTGCTTTTAGATGAATATTTTATTTTTTGATAAATTGTTCAGTATAATATGCACCGGCTTCAGCTTATCGTATTGACCGCCACATATTTATCAACGATGCATGCCAATATAGCAACGATTTAACATTTTATCAATTTATATAATGTAAATAACGATAACTTGCTATCCGTGGCAATATCATTGATAATTAATCCTATCTTAGTTATTAATCCTAAATTTTTTATTATGTCTTATATAAGGAGCTTGCTCTGACTACTTCTACTTCAGCATTGAGCACCTCGACTACCAGCATTGATGATGCGTCATCTAGCGTAGCAGACTTTGCCCCTAAAGACCTTGCTGAGCAAATGCAGCAAGCGTCCATGCAAGCCAGCCAACTATTAAAGTCGCTTTCACATCCTGATCGCTTATTACTCTTATGTCAGTTGACTCAAGGAGAATATTGCGTCAGCGAGCTTGAAAGCTTAGTCGGTGTTGGTCAGCCAAGCTTGTCACAGCAGCTTGGTATTCTACGCAAAGATGCGCTGGTGACGACCCGCCGCGAAGGCAAGCAAATTTATTATAGTATTGCCAGTGACGATGCCTTGGCGGTGTTACATTTATTGTATGAACGCTTTTGTGCCAAAACTGATAGCTAGTTTGTTGGCTTGCGTTTTTAGCATCACTTGTTAGCGTCATTTTTCAGCATAACTTTATGAATTTAGCGCTTGGCTGTATTTAACCTTTTCTTTTATTCAATTTTTTCTACTATAGTCGGTTCAATATAGTTTAGATACAAGGAAGGCAAGCGAAAGTACTATAAATAGTAGACTAAGCGAGCCTGACACCGTATCTGATTTATATAAGATTGACTATATATTGTGATGACATATTGCTATGCCTTCTATCGCCGCTCGTCTGATTCCTGCTTGGTTGCGTCAATACCAGCTGTCTGCCTTGCCAACTGACATTATTGCTGGGTTGGTGGTTGGGGTGCTCGTCATTCCACAAAGCTTAGGTTATGCGGTATTGGCAGGATTGCCACCCGTCTATGGACTCTACGCGGCCATCGTTCCCGTGCTGGTCTATGCATGGATAGGATCGAGTAATGTGCAAGCAGTAGGGCCTGTCGCTATTACAGCGATTATGACAGCCAGCAGCCTGCACCCTTATGCTACAGAGGGCTCTCAGCAGTATATATTGATGGCAAGTTTGCTGTCATTGATGGTTGGTACAATGTTATGGCTAGCAGGGCGGCTCAAACTTGGCTGGATTATGCAGTTTATCAGTCGCGGCGTTTCAGCAGGCTTTATCAGTGGTGCAGCCGTATTAATTTTTATCAGTCAGCTTAAATATCTGACCGCGATTCCTATTGCGGGAAATAACTTAATCGGTTATCTATCAAGTATGCAAATGTATGCACGCC
Source organism: Psychrobacter sp. TWR1-1-1 (assembly GCF_049895865.1). NCBI lineage: Bacteria > Pseudomonadati > Pseudomonadota > Gammaproteobacteria > Moraxellales > Moraxellaceae > Psychrobacter > Psychrobacter sp. TWR1-1-1. The sequence goes on from NZ_JAFCTE010000005.1 coordinate 6,217, forward strand.
AGCTACATCCGCTAACCTTAGTTATTGGCGTCATTGCTTTTGCACTGTTGGTGGCCAATCGCTACGGTAGCAAATGGCTATGGAAATCCTGGTTATCAGTGTCTTATGCCAAATGGGCTGAGCGACTATTTCCGCTTATTTTGCTCGGTATTGCGATTGTTTTGAGCATCAGCTTACACTGGACTACGAACGGCGTGGCCACGATTGGTAGTATTCCACAAGGCTTACCAACCTTTACCCTGCCCTATGTACCAGACTTCGATGAAGCACTGAATCTATTACCTAGCGCAGGTTTGATGGCATTGATTATCTTTGTCTCTAGCAGCTCCGTCGCCAGCAACTATGCACGCCTGCGCGGTGAGGCTTTTAACGCCAATAGTGAGCTGACTGGACTGGGACTTGCCAATATGGCGGGTGGCTTTTTTCAAGGCTTTACCGTCGCTGGTGGCTTTTCGCGCACCGCTATCAATGCCGACTCAGGTGCCAAAACACCAGTTGCAAGTTTAGTAACCGTGCTGGTCATGATTGCTGCTTTAATCGCTTTTGGCAATGTACTCGCACCACTTCCCTATGCTTTATTGGGTGCAACCATCATGGCATCGATCATCGGTCTCATTGATATGGCAACCTTGAAGTCGGCATGGCAACGCGACCGTCTAGATGCGGCCAGCTTTTTGGCGGCATTCATCGGCGTATTGATATTTGGATTAAATACTGGCTTGGTGATTGGTTTGATGGTGTCGTTTGCTAGCCTCATTTGGCAATCGAGTAAACCGCACGTCGCTGTGGTTGGTCAGCTAGCTGGCACAGGGCATTTTCGCAATATAAACCGTCACGATGTAGTGACATTTAGCAATTTATTGATGCTGCGTATCGATGAGAGCTTATTTTTTGGCAATAGTGAATCCGTCCATCGTAGGGTCATACAAGCCACTCAGCAATATCCCGAAGCGCATGAGATTATTCTTATTATGTCAGCGGTCAATCACATTGACTTGACCGGACAAGAGATGCTTATCAGTCTTAATCAAGAGCTGTTGAACCAAAACAAACATTTAAACTTTAGCTTTATTAAAGGGCCAGTAATGGACATCATCGAGCATACTCCGGTCATTACCACCCTCTCAGGTCAAGTTTATTTAAGCACGATGGATGCGGTAAATGCGCTAAAAGATGTCTAATCGGTCTGTGAGACATATGTTGCTCAATCAAGCATAATTATTATTATGCTGTGACAAAATATAGATATGATAAAAGCTGTGTTATGCTAAATTGGTATAAGCCCTTAAAAAATACAGCCTTTAGAAGAGATACCTAAAGTACAGCCTTTATACAATGGCTCTTAGCTACAATACGATACCTCCAAACGTCTTTTAATATACGCGACCGAAGCTACTTATGACCGATAATTTAACCATTTATAAGCAAATTTATCCAAGCCAATGCACCAAGATTGCTGAGCTTGGCTACCGCTCCGTGCTCAATATTCGTCCTGATGCCGAGACAGAAACGCAGCCCAATAGCGGCGACTTTACCAGTGCAACGGCAAAAGCCAACCTTACTTATCATCATTTACCGTTTGATGATGAGCGCTTGAGCATGGCGACTGTCGAGCAGTTTGCGGCGTTTTATCGCTCGATGCCTAAACCAATATTGATGTTTTGCGGGACAGGTGCACGTGCTAAATTGTTGTATCAAAGCGCATTGATGCAAGGTTTGTTATAACCGTTACTATAAAAAATCGATAATGCTTACATACGGTCTCTTTAGAAAGTTGCCTATTAAGATTAGTCTAAGATTCTGTATCTTACGCCACACACTTTATTTAGTATAAAAAATAAAAAGGAGCTCTTATGAGCCATCAAATTAGTATTACCGGACAAATCACCCCTGATCAAGTACCTATGATTGCTGAAAATGGTTTTAAAACCATTATTAACAACCGTCCAGATGGTGAAGATCCGAATCAACCGACCAGTGCTGAGATTGAGGCCGCTGCTAAAAAAGCAGGTCTTGCTTATAAAGAAGTGTCTTTCGCTGGTAGTGAGCTGAATCAAAACCATGTCGAAGAATTTGCTGATTTCTTTAATCAAGCTGAACAGCCAATGCTCATCTTTTGCCGTACTGGCAACCGCTCAACAGGTATCTACGAAGCAGCTAAGCGTATGGATTTATTAGACGATTGATAGTGATTTAAATATAATCGTTACTGCTGAAAAAACGCCCGTCCAAATTTTGGATGGGCGTTTTTTATTGGAATTACTAAACTATAGACTGGTTAATTTTTAATATTGAGCACATAATAAAATACTACTTATACAGCTCAATAGGACTTTTTATGCAAAAACCGCTACTCATCATCGGCAATAAAAACTATTCGTCATGGTCATTACGAGCTTGGCTATTACTCAAAGCTTTTAATATTGACTTCGATGAGCAACTGATTGAACTGTTTCATCCATCCGCGATACCCATTCTCAATGGGCATGCGCCAACAGGCAAAGTACCAGTTTTGGTCTATGGTCAGGATGATGAAAAAGTCACGATCTGGGATACTTTAGCGATTGCCATTCATGCCAATGATTATTTGACAGAATTAGATCTTTGGACAGGATTGAAGAAGTCTGACGCTGAGACCAATACTAGAAATAGAATAAATAGCGCTTATTGCCAAAGCATCATCGCTGAGATGCACTCAGGGTTCATGGGCATTCGTAGTGAGATGCCGATGAACATTCGAGCGACGGCGAAGATACAACCAAGTAATGCCTGCTTAAATGATATCGCGCGTATAGAAACAATATTCGAAGATTGCCTGAAAGAGCGCTCAAAAGACAGTTATCTATTTGGTCATTTCACTGCCGCTGATGCTTTTTTCGCACCAGTTATTCTACGTTTGCAAACGTATGCCGATGCCTCTGGCATAGTATTGAAATCAACGACCAAACAGTATTGTGAGACGATGTTAAACAATCCTCATCTACAGGCTTGGCGAGAGGCAGCACTTGAAGAAACTCGCGTAATTAAAGAAGATGAAGCAGGTGAGATACTTTCGGTGGTTGGGGTGTTGGCTGACCAAAAGTGAATCATTGAAAACGAGCCTAATAATTATCTTTTAAAGGATATTCATTAGGCTCTATATAGCCTTTGTTTTTTTGATAATTAATACGATAAGTAGCGTTATGATATTTCTTGCCTTTCACAAATCCATTAAATGCGAGTCACTATGAATATTAATAAATCCCCACTTATCAGGGGCAACTTGTATCAGCTTCCAGTCTTTTAGAGCTTTACCAGAGCTGCCTGCATTCATCGCTGGATTGGCAGATTCTACTTCCCAGCCTGAACCCTGTGGCTTTAGAACAAACATGCCTACTAGACCAGAAAAGACGTGTGCTCCATAAGCTTGGCTACCATCTTCATTAAAACCGATGTCGCCAATGACCGATATATATAACCTTGTACCCTGCTTGGTTTCTACCTTTAATTGTCTATCAATTTTAATACAGTAACCGTTTTGATAAAGTGTGCCTTCGCCATCTGATGAACCGTTATTAGCCATAATACCTCGACACTGCTTAGCCTCATTATAGATAGGATAGTATTCATTCAGAATCTCATTGACCGTTTGCCCTGCATAAGTATTGGTTACACTGAATATAAACGATATAAAAACCAGACATTTAACCCAATAATTATTTTTGCGAATTGCATATTTATTTTTCACTATTAAGGCTCTCATAAAATATTAACGAACATAAGTTAATTGATAAATTTTTACAAGTAATATATCAGCACCCATAAAAAAACCACCTCAAAAGAGGTGGCTTGTGAGACTAAATTTAGCGTGAAATAACTTACTGCATAACCAAGTACTCAAACGCTGATAATGCCGCTTTACTACCCTCACCCATCGCAATATTAATCTGCTTAAATGGCACAGTCGTGACGTCACCACAAGCAAAGATACCTTTGCGATCAGTACGGCAGCGCTCATCAATCTCAATCTCGCCAAAACGGTTCAAATCAACAAAGCCTTTAACAAACGCAGAGTTCGGTACTAAACCAATCTGTACAAACACCCCTGCCAAGTCACGCTCATGAGTATCACCTGTGCTGCGATCTTGATAAACGATCGAAGTCACTTTGCCATCAGTCGCTTTAATTTCTTGCGTCGCTGCGCCAGTGATAAATTCGATATTGGCTTTCTCTTTGGCTTTGTTAATCAATACCTGATCCGCTTTTAAATCATCCGCGAACTCAAGCACGGTCACATGCTTCACGATACCAGCAAGATCTAATGCCGCTTCGATACCGGAGTTACCACCACCGACGACAGCAATGTCTTTACCCTTAAAGAATGGGCCATCACAGTGCGCACAGAAAGCCACGCCTTTACCGATGTTCTCTTCTTCACCCGGAACACCAAGCTTACGCCACTGAGCACCCGTCGCTAAGATAATACTGCGTGTCTCAAACGTCTCACCCGTATTTAGATGAATGCGATAGTTTTCATCTTCTGTCTCACTGATTTCTTTGACGCTGACATGCTCTTTTAAAGTAATATCGTATTCGCGTAAATGTTTTTCAAAGTTCGCTGACAGCTCAGTACCAGTCGTTAAAGGCACAGAAATCAAGTTTTCGATATCCTGCGTGTCTTTCACCTGTCCGCCGATACGATCAGCAACCATCGTCACTTTTAAGCCTTTACGAGCGGTATAAATCGCGGCGGCAACGCCAGCTGGACCTGCACCAATAATTGTCACATCTTGCTGCTCTAATTGCTCAGCATCATCATCAGCTTCTGCTAACAAGTCAGGAAATTGCTCTTGCAACTTTCCAATCAATTTGGCCGTGTCGATGAGACCATTGGCAAACGGTTTACCATTTAAGAATACCGCTGGTACACCTTGGATGTTATTAGCATCAACCTGCTCTTGGAATAGAGCACCATCAATCATCTCATTGCTAATGCCATCGTTCAATAGTGCAAACTGGTTGAGCGCTTGTACCACTTCTGGGCAACTGTGGCAAGATAGAGACACGTAAGTTTGAAACTGTAGTGGCTTATTAAAACGCTTAATCAGCTTTTGAATACTTTCATCCAATTTTAGCGTATGACCACCGGCTTGCAAAATAGCCAGAATCAGCGAGGTAAACTCATGACCACCGGGGATACCACTAAAGACAATACCCGTATCAGTCAATGCACCATCGTCATGACTGACCACTTTAAAGCTAATTGGACTTGGTAAGCTATCATCAGTTGCTGTTGCATCAAAATTGATTTTATCTGTGGTGCCAGCGATTTTAGTCAAAAAATCAATCAACTCAGCACGCTTACTATGTTCGCCACTACCCAATACGAAGGTAATTGGACGAGTCATCTTTTCACTATAACTTTTGATGGCATCTAATAAACTTTTATCTATCATGTTTGTTCCTCATCATTACTGGATATGTAACGGCAACTGTCATGTTGCTCGTTCAAATATAGACTATTTGGTATTAATAATTTTATCTAAAATATTATAGGCCATAAGTTTATGCCCTTTGATGTCTCTATTATCATAGGTTCTGAGGGTTTCGGCAAGCTGAGAAACTCAAACCTTATGTTTTATAAAACCAATCATTAATTATTATTTATAATTAAATTTTAATCTATATGTAGATTATTCTCATAGTAACAAGGCTATTTTTTCGCTACAATCAAATGAGGCTAATAGGAAAAACTCCTATTTCCCTCGTTGCAGATTGTCTTTTATGAAAGTTTATCAAAGACGCTTTCTGCTACTATTAGGTCTTATCCATATTGAGCTAAATAGTGTTTTGGCTTAATAAAATCAAGTCTCAAAATCATAGCAATTCATCAAAACAATCTTACGACCATGCGCGGATGCTTACTGCAAGCTTGCGCTTCATAACAAGGATGACAACATGAGAAAGACTGATACATGGCAAGATAACAAAGACATTATTGCTGAGCTTAAGCTAAAAGACAGTCATTTTGCGACGATCTTTGATGAGCATACCCAGCTAGATCAGCAGATTAATCAGTTGGATAAAAACTTGGTGACACACACCAGTCGCGATGAAGAAATTGAACTGATGAAACGACGAAAACTGCATTTAAAAGATGAGATTTATAAGATAATTGATAAAAATAAACTACAATCTCATGCTTAGCGCTGCACTTATTATCACGATGCATGAATAAAAACATTTATTGATAAATAGCATAAAAAGACCCCATCAACTTATGCTGATGGGGTCTTCATTTATAATGCTGATTTAACTCAAAGTAAGATATACAGCACTACAAATATCTAAAGTATTGAGCCAGTTCGTTAAATCAAGAGTTAGATTTTACCAACAAGATCAAGACTTGGTTTTAGCGTTTCTTGACCAGCTTCCCAAGCTGCTGGGCAAACTTCGCCATCGTTTTCACGAACATATTGAGCTGCTTTTACTTTACGTAGCATGTCTTTTGCACTACGACCAATACCACCAGCATGAATCTCAGCAACTTGAATCAAGCCGTCTGGATCAACTAGGAATGTACCGCGTTCAGCCAAACCTGCTTCTTCGATCATGACGTTAAAGCCACGAGTGATACGGCCAGTAGGATCACCGATCATTGGGTATTGTACTTTACCGATCGCTTCTGAAGAGTCATGCCATGCTTTATGCGTGAAATGAGTATCAGTAGATACTGAGTATACTTCTACGCCCAAACCTTTAAGCTCGTCGTAATGAGCTGCCATGTCTTCAAGTTCAGTTGGGCAAACGAAGGTAAAATCAGCTGGGTAGAATAAAAAGATTGCCCAGTTGCCTTTTACGTCTTCTGAAGTGATGGTTTTGAATTCACCATTAACGTACGCATCAGCTGAAAATTCTGGGATTTCTTGATTGATAATAGACGCCATGATTGGCTCCTTTATAGTTGATTGATAGTTAAGTTGATTGAAATTTCTTGGTATGATTGTTTCTATTAAGCCTTTACTGCTTTGGGCTACCTGACAAACTATACGCGAATTCTATCGTTAATCCAGTTAAAAGTTTTTAATGTGATGTTTTGTTTTATTAAACTTGTTAAACTATTCTCTCTACTTTTTATCATCAGTGCATTATGCATCAGCCACTATAGAGCATGCGTCAGTCACTATACAGCCGTTAGGTTACGTTAAGATGACATCAAGTTTGGATATCGAATTGGTACACCAAATGAATCAGCATAATATATCACGTTAAAAACCCATTAATAGAGAGGTTTTATGATTACTTTACGTCAACTTGAGTTTGCTTTAGCAGTGGCCAAGCACCGTCACTTCAAACGTGCAGCAGAAGACTGTAATATCTCGCAATCAGCACTGAGCTTGGGTATCGCCGAGTTAGAAAAGCAACTGGATACGCAGATTTTTGAGCGTAATAATAAGCAAGTATTGATTACCCCTATTGGTGAAGACATTTTAACGCGGGCGCAGCGAGTTTTTTCTGAAGTCAATGATTTGACCACACGCGCCCATAGCCATCAATCGCCGCTGGCGTATCCGATGACTGTCGGTATCATTCCAACGATTGCGCCTTATCTGTTGCCAAAAGTCTTACCTGCCCTGCGAGCCAATTATCCAGAATTTCGTATGACCATCGTTGAGCAACAAACGGAGCGTTTGCTAGAGCAAGTGCGTTACGGTCATATTGATACGGCTATTATTGCGCTGCCTTATGCGGTCGATGGTTTGCACAGCTTTGAGTTTTGGAGCGAGGATTTTTTTGCCGTATTCCCAAAAGATGATGTGCATGCCAAGCTTGAAACCATCAACGCTGATGAGCTGGCTACCGCCAACCTCATGCTGCTCGGCGAAGGGCATTGCTTGACCGATCAAACCCTGTCTGTCTGTCATTTTGACCGTGCACAGATGAAATCAAGCTTTTCAGATGCCAGTCTAAATACTCTTATACAGATGGCACTTGCCAATATGGGAACGACATTGGTGCCAGAAATGGCATTGGATCAGCTGCATCTGCAGAACCAAAATGCCGTCGCGATACCACTCGCTGAGCAAGGACCGCATCGTCATATTGCCTTTGTCACCCGTTTGAACTACGCCCGCGTCGATGATGTCAATTTATTGGGTAAAGTGTTTAAGCAAGCCTTTGGAGATGCTGCTAATAAATAATAATCTGTTGGTTGTAAATTGCCAGCAGTTATCAAACGAAGATTAACGATGGAAGATTTTTCAAAAATCAATACTGAGCTTAGTACGATTTTCACGTGGCATTTATCCGCTATGAGTAGCCATATTACGCCAGAGCAAGTGAGCATACTTTGGCAGAATATCGCCATACGATATAACGAGCCGCAGCGTGTTTATCATAGCTTGCAGCATATTCAGCAGTTATTCGGGCAGTTCGATCAGGTTAAGGATAACTTGCATGAGCCGCATATCATTGCGTTAGCACTGTTGTATCATGATGTGATATATGAACCGACGCGCTCAGATAATGAGCTTAAAAGTGCAGAATATGCAGTAGAGTCATTAACTGGTTATTTAAATGCGGAGCAATGCCAACATATCTACGCGTTAATTATGATGACGGCTAGTCATCAAATTGACAAATGGTCAAACAAAGCTAAAGAGAGAGAAGAATACAGCGATAGCGCTTATTTACTAGATATGGACTTAAGTATTTTAGGGTCATCTTGGTCGGTGTATGAACACTATGCTCACGCTGTACGCCAAGAGTATGCGCATGTCTCAGATGACGATTATTGCGTCGGACGCATAGCAGTATTAAAAGAATTACTGGCGCATCCAACGCTTTATCTGACAGATTATTACTATGCACGGTTAGAAAAACAGGCTCGAAAAAATATTGAGCACGAAATTACGCTTTTACACGCATCTTAATAAACAGCTCACTGCCCTGCCGTGCAGGATGTGAATTATAGCTTGGCTCCATAATTTCAATATCAAAATGCTGCTCAAAACGCTGCTGATATTCAGCTTTTGTGCCGCCAAACGGTGGTTCTTCTCGTCCAAAGTCTTTATCAAAGAGCAAACCAATCAGCTTACTATTCGGTTTCAGTAACGCTGCCATCTGCTGCACATACTCGTCACGGCGAGATGGATTTATCGCACAAAAGAACGTCTGCTCAAGCACCCAGTCAAACTGATACTGCTCAGGCGATAACTCAAAAAAGTCGGCACAGATTAAATGCTTAGCTGGAAAGCTAGGATAACGCTCAGCAAACGCTGCAATCGGTGCTGGGGCAAAATCAACCAAGGTGACATTGGTAAATCCTTGCTCATGTAAATAACCTACTTCGTAAGCATTGCCCGCACCCGGCACCAGAATCGCTTGCTCTTTGGCAGATTCGGGCAGTTGGTCAATATAAGCTTTGAGCGGTGGCGATACCTGTCCCATATCCCAACCGATACTGTCTTGCTCATAACGCTGCTGCCAAAATTCCGCTTGATTGACGTTTTCCATATGACATCCCTGTAGACAAACTTATTATTTAAACGACACGGTTTATATCGTTATGTCTTATCATATCAGGCTTATTAGAGCGTGTCTCATTTTAAAGATGGTGATAAAAATGAGGACATGCCTTACGATTATGGATATTATTTAGATAAATCATTTAATCTAATTTTCCCGTCTTCCCTGCCAGCATATCGTGCCAATGCTGATAATCTGGCATTGCATTCGCTACCGTCTGCCAAAACTCCGCACTATGATTGGCATGGTGTAAATGACACAGCTCATGGACAATGACGTATTCGGTGCACGCAATAGGATAAGCAGGCAGATACACAGACAACCAAATTCGGCGCGCACGCGTGTTACAACTGCCCCAGCGCGTATGCATTTTTTTTAGGCGTATCTCATTGGCTGTCGCACCGACAATCGGTTGCCACTTTGCAAATAATGCAGGTATCGCTTCAGAAAGATGTTGCCGATAATAGGCAAGTTTTTCATCATGGTTTAAAGTGAACGGTTGCTCTTTACCCCACAATAGCAAAGTACTATCAGCAGTTAAAGCTTGCGCTAAAGGAAGTTGTTGTCGTTTATACTGCTCTAATACTTGTGGGTGGTTTGCTATCGCCCATGACACGCGCTTCATCACAGCCTGCGCAGCTTGGGCTGGGCTAATAAATAGTGGTACAGATACTAGTAACTGATGTGGCTTTAAGCGGAAATTGATATTTTTAACCCGCTTTTTGCTGATATGTAGCTCAATACCTGCTTGCGCCAAACAATGTTTAGCGCTGTCTAATAAAAACGAATGATTTGCTGGCGGTACATTCATGCTCAGAGCGCTTGCAAGTGATTATCAAACGACATCATATGATATTTACTGTTGATAAAAATACGCTCACCTTGATCTATAGTAGCAAGTTCAGCAGCTGCCAAGCTATTAACAGTTAACGCCGCTAACTGACCTTGACCATCACTAACGATAAAACCTGATTGCTCATTATTATCTTCTGCTTTTTCAGTATTATTATTAGACAATACTGCTGCACCTGCACAATCTGGCAGGCTAACATCATCAATCAATGTACGAGTATTTAAATCGTAAATCGCTGCACAACCGCCAATTGGTGTTGTCACGCAGAGTAGGTTACGCGCACTATCGACCGCTACACTGGCGATATACTGATGAAAGCGCTGCCATTGATCATTGGGCATAATAAGCGCTTTAAAATCAGTATCACCGCGCTTATGGGTCAATACTAACGGTACATTAATATGCTTTTCGCCTTGGAATTGAATGCCTATCATCACCGTCCCATCGTCATGCATGGCTAGGTGACGCACGCTCATTTGATTGTGCTCAGGCATAATCTGCTCAAGTAAAGCGCCAGTATGACGATTAACGTAAACCAATGAAGGACGCATGCTGTCTAAATTGAGCTCTTCACGCGACGCTTGCTCGGTTTTGATACCGCCGTTAGCGATGACTAATGTCTCGCTATCAGGATGCATAATCAGCTCATGCGGACCGATACCATGCGAGTCATACTCTGCTATTTTTTTATAATTATCGTAAGCATCGTAGATACCGATTTTACCATCCAAACTTATGGTGTCATTCTCGGTCACATACAGCAATTCACCGTCTAGGCTATAACAAGCGTGTCCGTAAAAATGACGGTTTTTTGCAGCGTTAATGGCGAATTTTACTTGTCCTGTCGCAGTATCAAGCACCCAGAATTTTTCGCTCGGACGGCGCCCCATCACCACGACGTCACGACTGCTATGATTCTTCATCGTACTATCTTGATCACTAAGCACAGGCTGAACGACAATATCATGGACACGTTCAGGCATGGTCGTTTGCCAAACGATTTGTCGATCAGCATCAATACCGACCACACCAAAATCATTGTCAGCACGCTGATCATCATTTGCTAAGGCGCTATTTTTTGGCATAGACGCCACGCCGCTAACCCAACAAATGGGTCGCGTCAATACGGTGGTGGTATGTGCCGCGCTAAAGTCAGCGACACTATGATGGTTGGTATTTTGCCGATCATCTAGCGATAAATGGTAAGCGTGTTGCCATGCAGTAGCGGCTTGCTGACAAGCGTAACTAAACCGTGCTAGCTGGGGTATCGGTGTAGAGGTTAACGACTGCAACTGCGAACGTATGCCTACGACATAATCCTGCAAGCAGGCATCAGGCTGACGCTGCTTGCGATAACGATGATGAATACCGACAAACGCTACGGTACCCATTATAGTAGAAAGCATCGTCAATGCTGATGTTGCCAGCAGCTCATTATTAGACTGCTTATCTTCTGGCTGCGGCTGTGATTTATTTGCTGTCTTAGTATCGATAGAGTGCATTTTTTTAATCGCCATCAGTACTGTTAAAGCCCACACGGATACCCAGCGCCGGAATCAATTGGCGCTTAATAAGACGTGTAATAGTCGTGAGGTGATCATACAGCTCTTGTTGAGTGGCTTTATCGGCGGTCCCTAAGTCTTCTGGCATTTGCGCTAATAATGTGGTGGCATCAGCAAGTGCGGTTGATAAATTATCCGCTACTTCATTTTCATTATTGCTGCCCAAAATAGCGGTCAAAACGGGATCCGTCATTACTTCATTCAATGTCGCCAATTTAGCATTGATAATGGCACGGCTTTGCTCTGCGGTAGCGGCTGGCAAATGACCTTTTGCCTTTCCTGTTAAGCCTAACGGTTGATCGATGGCATTAGACTTCATGGTCTCAACCAACGAGAGTAAAGAATTAAACCATTGATTCAACCCTTGATCGCTGTCAGCCGTTTTATCAATGGCTAATAGATTAGTGGCATTTTGCTGCCAGTTTTTCTCAATATCTTTTAGGCGCATGCTCAAAGCACTGCTTGCACTAATCACATAAGCACATTGAGCAGCATCCAGACTGTCATTGGCATATAACGCTTCTTCTAATCCTGGCACCCCTTGCACGATGGCACTCTCGTTAGCCAATTGCTCGGCGGTGAGCTTAGGATTAGCAGCAATTAGCTCGGCAACGCCACTGTGTACCAGACCACGCTCATCAGGATAGTAATTGATATATAAATTACTCATGCTGGCGGTCGCTGGACCAAAGTTAATCATCTCAGCGCCTGCCCATGCTTGTGCGAGCACTAGCCATTGATCGCGCAGTGCTTGCAGCTCATCACCGCTGACTGGTGCTTGCTGACAATGCTTTTGTGCCAAATCATGCAATAAATCACTCTGTTTTGCGGCATCCGCATAGGCTGGAATGACAATGTCATTTGCCACATGGGTCAAATAGGTCTTTTCAGTCTCGGCACTAATATCGACAGCGGTAATTTTATCTCCACTACTATCTTTTTCTGCTGCGCTGGTAGATGCCGCACTGTCTTGCGCAACTTTTTGGCTATCTGCTTCTGGCGCTTTATTGTCATCAGCCGGTTTAACGCAGCTGATTAGCAAGCCTGCGCTTAAAGCCGATAAGGCCATCGCTAAAGCATGGTTTATTTTCATAAATTTCTCAATATTATTATCAATAATGGTTTAAATTCTAATCTTTACAAGCTTTAATCTTTAGTGTTTGATCGGGCGGATAACCTTATCAACACTTACTTATTTTCTCAGTTATTGCTCAGTCATTTAGCATAGATAAATGACATTATCTCTATAATGACTGTAAGAACGCATTCAATTCAGAACGACCTTGTTTGTCGAGTTTGAGTACTTTTTGCTGTTGCTTCTGGGCTTCACCGCCGTGCCACAGCACCGCTTCCATCAACGTACGGGCGCGACCATCATGCAAAAATGTTGCTTGTGGATCGACCGTTTGCGCCAGACCAATGCCCCATAAAGCAGGCGTACGCCATTCATAAGAATTGGCTAAAAACTCAACTTGGATATTTTTTGCGGGTAATTTCCCAGCAATCGTGCGATCGGCAAGATCATCACCCATGTCATGTAATAGTAAATCTGTATAAGGATAAATCACTTGTCCATGCTGCTCAAGATGGTCATCGTCAGTTTTTGGCAATTGATATCTTGGCGTATGGCAACTTTGACAACCCATATCATAAAAGCGTTTTTTGCCCGCTAGCACTAGCGTATCGTCAGCATCACGCCGATGCGGTACTGCCAAATTGCGTGTATAAAACTCCACAAACTTAGCCACTTCATCATTGACTTCAACAGGCGGCTTGCCATCGCCTTGCTCATCAGCCCCAGTCGTCGCATTCATACAAGCCGTCTGTGTCGGCATACAGGATTCATGAGGACGTATATTTGAGGTCAAGCCCATGTCTTCATTAAAAGCACTTTGGTTTTGAGTAATCAGCTTAGTTTGCCCAGCTTTCCAGCCAAAGCGTCCAAGAGCATGCTTGCCAGTCTGTGGATCCATGACCCAATTGAACTTGCCACTGATATCGCCATTCGTACTGTTTTTATTATCAACCGCTTGTTTTTTAATCGCTTCATCCGGTATTTGCTCGAGTAATCCAAGCCCAATCATCGGTAAAGCCACTCGCGGCGACACCATCAAATCATCATCAAACGCACCATAACCCGGTTTGGTTAAATTAAAGGTGGGCGCACGCAATGTTTCGATATGACCATCTGCAAAAGTAACGGGCTTGTCTGTCCACTGCACTGCAATTCTGGCTTCAGCAGGCACACCTTGGATACCTCGATCTTGTAGCTGACCACCATACATAGGGTGAACGACTTTTTCGATAAGTGAGTTTTGCAGTTGCTGACGCTGCTCCTCTGTGGTCGCTGGCATCGCAAGGCGAATAAGCAAGCTATCGGCATCGTCATCACTGGTCATAGGCGCATGACCGCGACCGTCCTTGACATGGCACGACTGACAGGCAGCAACATTGAACAATGCGCCCAGACCATCGCGGCTGTCAGTGCTGGCAGGGGCAATCACCCACGGCTGCCGAAAGAACGCATTACCAATAAAGAAATGCCCTTTTCGTGATGCCGTCAAGTTTGATGAAGGTTTAGAGTAACTCTCAGCGCTGCTAATACTGATTCCTGTATCACCACCTTGCTTGATCTCTTGCGGATCAAAGCTTGCCAATTGCTGCATTGGTACGCCAGCGAGCGTTTCGATGGTTTGGAGGCGTTCAGGTGTTAGCGTTGGGCTGTCAGCATTATTAATGGCAGATTTTTCGTTTTCAGAAACGTCATCAGACACACCGTCCGTCGGCTGACAAGCACTAAGGGATAGCACACATAGAATACCAAGCATTGGCTTTAACAGGGTGGTTTTGCTGACAAAAGGCGCATAAAAAGAGGCAGGGGTTTTGGTTTTGAAGATATTTGTGGTGTTCATCGTGGTGTTCATAAAGAGTACCTTAGTTCTAATCTAGAACCATTAAAATCGCATGCTATAAAGTGTTTCACTTCTAGTCGATAAGGTACAGCAATGTAATGACGTACTGACCTATCAGGCTATTTTAATATGGTAAAAAAAACACGCTGCCAACGGTAGTCGACAACGTGTGTATTATACCTAAATTATTTTTCCATGAAAATAATTCTCATTAGCTTATAACGACTTGTCAGGCATTATCGATCAATGCTATGTCGGTCAATACTATGTCAATCACTGCTATGTCAATCACTGCTATGCTTGCTGTTAAGCCAGTAAATTCGTGATCGGTTAAAACTGCGAACCTGCGTCAGCATCTAAATTGTCAATACCGACCGCTTTTGCCGCATTTTCGATACCAGCTGTCAGCTCTTGTAAGCTAGTAATACTATTTTCAATCCAGCTACGACGGGTATTTTGCTCTTCAGCTGAAATACCTTGTTTGCTTACTTGACCAGCGGTGGCAATCATTTGATCAACTTTGATACCTTCTTTTTCACCTTTTTCAACAATCACATTAAAGGCGGCTTCTACCTTAGCAAAGTCAGTCGCCAATTTATCAGCCGCTTCTTTGTTGTTGGTATCAACGAGGTAGTTTTTAACACCATAACCACCAACGCTCTTACCAGCGACTGTCTTATAGTTGCCGTTAAAGACATTTTGGATACCACGGGCATTGTTGGCATAGCTTAGATGGGTCAAATCACTGAAGCATTCGTGCTCATCTTCGGTAGAACCCGTTACAAAAGCAACCTGTATACGCTCAGAAGCAAGCTCACCCAATGCTAGGCTGCCCATCTGATACATGATCTGGCGTAGACCATTATCGTATTTGCGAGCCATCAGGTCGCTACGTAAGGTATTCTCACTCTCAGGCTGCCACTCAGCTTCCATTGCAGTCAAATCATCAACCAATAATTGAGTCGCTGCTTTTAAGAACGCGCCACGACGCTCACATATACCAGCATCTTCATTGACCGTCTCACCGCTGGTACATTGACCCGCTTCAGTCGCATAATCAGTCACTGGACGATTGCCTGCACCCTCGCCAACGCCGTTGGTATCTTGTCCCCATAGCATAAACTCAATCGCATGGTAGCCGGTCGTCACATTGGCTTCACTGCCACCAATCTCATTCATTTCTGCTAATAGCTCAGGAGTGATAGTACTGGTATCTTGTTTGATACTACCGACCGTAATGCTATCGCTATTGATGATATTGTCTTGGCTATTGTATTCACCTTCATAACCATCACTAACGTAATCAATCAGCGCCTCATCAAGTGGCCAAGCATTTACCTGTCCTTCCCAACCATCGATACTACCGAGTGCTCGTTTATCATTGGCTGTCACAAAGCCTTCATCAAAACGGAAAATCTCAGTTTGCGAATACGGCTGGCGCGCTGCTTTATACGCCGCTTTTGCCGCATCAAGGTTTGCTTGGGTTGGTGTTGTCACATATGTCTCTACTGCTGTTTGCAGGGCTTTAGCAGTATCTAGCGAATCTTTATAAGCAGCATGCGCCATGTTGGCATAGCTGATCATAAGTCTATCGGTATAAGCTTGATCAACCGCTGATAGTTTCGTCGTACCTGCAGCGGTTGTGTCTTGCACCGCTGTTTGCGTATCGGCGGTAGAGTCCGTGTCTTCCTTGGCTTGCTTGGTACAACCCGACACCATTAACAACCCTGCAAGCGCAGCAGCTAAAGTAGTTGGTAAAATCTTACGGCTCGTTACTGTGGTAATCGTCATACATATCCTCAAAAAGTATCGCAAAAGAAAAATGGGCTTTGAATAAAGAGCATTAGGGCATATCCTCATTTTAAATAATGCTGATAAAAATGAGAAAAACAGCGCCCATAATATCAAGATATTGACCAGAATTTGACACTATTAGACAAAGTTTAGCTATTTTTGGTCCATTTAGAACAGCCTCAAATGAACTGACAACCTACCCTAGTATCGCCACAATAACAAAGCTTTGTAAATTATAGTGTTATTGATAATCATTATCAATATTTAATTAATATTAATATAACCATTTAGCTAACGATTGTCTTATAAATAAAAATACGAAAAACAGCTCTAAATTGATTTAAAGCTAACGGAATCCTGATACCTAAAATCATTTTGAATTTGAAATCTAAATATCAGGCATAAAAAAAGGCCAGTTTATTACTGACCTTTTTTAACACTATAATGACAGCTACACTACTATAGTGACAGCTACACTATTGTATGAATTAACGTACGTTGTTTGGCGCATTGATGGTTAATTCAACACGGCGGTTTTGCTGACGACCATACTCGCTGCTGTTATCAGCAACTGGACGAGACTCACCATAAGCGACGACATTGATACGGCTAGAAGCCACACCGCGTGCGCTTAAATAGTTGGCTACTGCATAAGCACGATCGCGTGACAGTTTCATGTTATAAGCATCAGAACCTTTGCTATCAGTATGACCAGCAACCGTTATCGTGTTTTGGTTATACTCATTTAGCGTTGATGCAAGCTTATCAAGCGTTGGTCTAAATGATGGGTTTAAAGACGCATCATCAAATGAGAACGTGATGTTGCCTGGCATTACTAGGTCAATATTACCATTCGCATTTGGCGTAACGGTTACACCCGTACCAGCCATTTGCTGCTCAAGCTGCTTGGCTTGACGCTCCATGTAGTAACCAACACCAGCACCCAAAGCTGCGCCAATCGCGGCATCACGACCTGTGTTATCACCACCTGTTGCTTTTGAAATTGCGCCGCCGCCTAAAGCACCTGCCAATGTACCAATAGCAGTTTTGTTCAAGCGTTGTTGTCCAGTGTTTGGATCAGTAGCACAACCGCTAAGAGCTAGACCTGACGCTACTGCTGCAATCATTAATGTATTACGCATAATATTTCCTCTTAAGTTTAAAAAATTATAGACAAAGTGTGCTTTTTATAAATATTTTCTGTTAATTCCATCTACATGCTTAATATACACTCGTCATTATTATGGCAATTACAATCTAATCATGTGTAATATTTTGTCACACCTGTGTATGAGAAGTGCAGAATGATTTAATGAGACTTTCACAGTGATTAGATACGTTTGTGTTCTCACTTTTAACTACCCATTAGCGCAAGGTGTTATCACAAGTCACGTTTACACTCGTACACTCTGAACCGTTTCTGCTAAAATTGTGCAATAAAACTGGCAATGAATCATTTATATACTAATAAGACTGACCGAAAAGGATTTAGCATGCGATTGACATCTACTATTCGAAAAATACACGAACGCAACCCTAAATTAGGCAAAGCCGTTTCACTTGCGACAGCGACTGGGGTTATTGCAGCCAACAGCTTCGGTGGTAGTATTCCCTTATGGTTAATGGGTGTCGGCAAAGTCATCACTGGTGCTCCTATCGCGGACAAAGCGGTCATCAAAATCGCGACTTATTGGATCAGTAGCAACAGCGCCTTGATCGATGACATGTTGCCACGTAAAGATTGGCGCATCAGCTTACCCGATGACGTGCACATCAATGGCAAATATTTGCTGGTCAGCAATCATCAGTCTTGGGTCGATACCAGTATCGTGCAGTACATTAGTGAAAAACGCTTGCCATTGACACGATTTTTTACCAAATTTGAACTGATTTACATTCCGATTGTGGGTCAAGCCTTTTACTTTTTAGACTTCCCAATGATGCGTCGGCATTCTAAAGAAGCCGTCGCTAAAAATCCTGCTCTACAAGGCAAAGACATCGAAGAAGCCAAACGTGCCTGTGCCCTGTTAAAAGACAAACCTTTTACTTTGTTAAATTACTTAGAAGGCACGCGTTTCACCAAAGCCAAACATGCAAAGCAACAGTCTCCTTATACTCATTTATTGAAGCCACGGGCAGGCGGCCTATCTTTAGCCATTAACGCGCTAGGCGAAGACATCGATGGCATGCTAGATATGACAATCGTTTATCCTGATGGTGTGCCGAGTTATAGTGATTTGTGGAAAGGTAACATCAAGCGTTTGGGCGTCGATGTCCGCTATATTGAAATGCCTGACGCATTATTTAACGGTATTAAAAATGGTGGTTACGAAAATGATGACGCGGTAAAATCACAAATGTTTGACTGGGTAGAGCAAATTTGGCAGCAAAAAGATCAGCGTATTACCGATATGTTGGCTGAGTTTGAAACAAACCCTAAAGCTTCGGATGCTTAGAGACATCGTTAACAGAGCAACGGCATACAACAGTGAATTACTTTAAGTCGTTTTAAAACTACGATTGAGCGCTGTTGTTTAAAATGCTAATGCTAGATGTCAATTCGTAAATGCTGACTGTAAACCCCAACTCGTAAATGATAATGCGTAATTATAATGAAAGATGGGTTGTTTTTTGGCTCTATTCATTGATAATGTGAATAGTCATGAGCCCATGACTTTTTGACCGTTAGTGACTTGATAGCCCTGTACTATTTGAGCCGCTTATTTTTCGTGCTATTTATCATTTATAAGGTTTGACTGTGCCCGCTTCCTCTTCTACTAGCCTGCCTCTAGACTCAGCGCCTGTATCCCATCAGCCGCCTAATAATACGCTGCCACCGCCAAACCGATCAACGCCAAATCGCTTAAAACTCACTTACGATATCGTGATGATTATTGCCATCAGTATCGATCTATTATTGATTAGTATTGATGCTATCTTGATGAGTAGCTTTAGTAGCAATGCCGCAGGATGGCTCAGTATTAGCGATGCTCTCAGTTGGTATCAAAATACCTTACATGAGCCTTTGCGTACCGCTGGTGGATTTTTTACCCTATTTTTGATCTTTGAGCTACTGCTACGTTGGGCGATTGCGATTAAACAAAACGTCTACTATCGCTGGTTCTTTTTTCCTTTTGTCCATTGGTATGAAGTATTGGGGTGCTTTCCGCAGCTGCGTGCCTTACGTTTATTCCGAGCAGTAATCATTGGGCGACGCTTATACCAGCTTGGTTACCAAGTGCTGCCGCAGCCATGGATCAATCGGATTAGGTTCTATATCGACTTATTATTAGAAGAGCTGTCCGACCGCGTCATATTGACGACTATTCAAAACTTTCGGCAGCAACTGACCGATCCTAAAACGCATAAATCTTTTATTGAATCAACGATAACTCGTAATCGTAACGAGATTGAGGCAGCAGTGCTGTCGATACTGCGCACAGAGCTAGCACCAAAACTACAGGAGTTGACGGCAGCATCAGGTGGCGGCAGTATATTAGCCAGCGAGATGGGCAATGCTATTGAAGAGGGTTTGGCCAATACGCCTGAGCTGCGTCGCTACCTACGCATGATACCGATTGCCGGTAGCTTGATTGAATCACAGCTGCAACACGTCGGTCACAATATAGGTGAAAACGTCGTTTACGCACTGAATAAACGCCTTCTAGACCCCGAACGCCTCGATTCATTGATGGTAGCGATTGCCAACGGCATTGCCAGTATCGATACGGATAATACTGCGTTAGATACCTTGATTTCGAGTATCATTGATGACAGTTTGACAGAATTTGAAGCGCAGGTAAAAGTGCAGCAGTGGAAGCATCAAGAGATGCTTCATCTATAATCCATACTGCTAATAGCACGCCCTGCCTAAAAAACATTAGGCTTGGCAAGAAAATGAATGGTATGACTCGATAATAAAAACAATACCGTGAATACAGCGACAGAATTATCTCTTGAGGATTTATATATGACAGTTTCAGACAACGACAGCCAAGGCTCGAGCGCCGCGCCAGCATTGGCATTTTATGGCAAAATGCTGACTTTTTCACGTTTGCAATTTAGCACAGATGATTTAAGCGAGATAGACGCCCATCTTGCCGCAACGCTTAGTAATAAATCTAGCAATATCCCGATCCTTATCGATAGCGAGGTTGAACAAGATCTCTCAGCATTGGTAGAGCTTTTATGGTCGTGGGGCTTACAGCCTATTGGCGTCGTGACTGGTACACTAGATGCGCAAGCCCGTGAACAGCGATTGGCCATCTTCCCTGCTGATGGCAAACGTATTGAGCGTATATTACCTAGCAAGAAAGCTGCAACTCAAGTGAGTAAAGCTCCCGATGATAAACATACAGAATCAGCCAGTACCAATTCAGACAGTAACAATGATACTGCAGCCATCAGCGAGTCAAATACAGAAACAACGATAGCAAACGCCACAGCAGAGACACTGATGAGCGCTGAGCATATTACCAGCCTAATTTACGATCAAATGCTACGTTCAGGACAAAGCCTGAATCACGTGGGCGGTGATTTGATTTTGACCAATAGTGTCAATAGCGGGGCGGAAGCGATTACCGATAACAGCTTGCACGTTTACGGTCGTGCCCAAGGGCGTTTGGTTGCTGGCGCTACCGGTGACAAAGATGCCCGTATTTTTTGTCAAGTTTTTAATCCTTCTTTGGTGTCAGTGGCGGGAACTTATTGCTTACGAGACAACTTACCTGAGCACGTGATTGACAAATCTGTACAAGTAAGATTTGTAGAAGGTGAAGGCTTAGTATTTACGGTAATGGATGACGCTTAAATCTTTTACCGTTAAGAGCAATAGATGCGTCCGTGATTTTTATAAATGTAGACAGGCTAAGCCGATTTTCATCATACATGACGCTTAGCAAAAAACGTTTATTAGAAAATCTCAATAGTAGACGTTTAGACAGCGCACTTAATATTATAGTAAGTTTATTTAACAAAACTGTTCTATGATGAATCGCTAGCTCTGCCACTATCTACACTACTCGTCAGCGTCTATTTTATTATTCACAATAGGCAATATTGACCAGAAAATTCTAGGTAGCACCGCTTTGTGATCCATATATAAGCTGTTTTTCTGCTTTACTATGGACGTGCTATAAATTTTTGTTTATTTATGCTAGGCTACCTTCGCAGGTAGTGTATATATAGCATGTGAATAATGTGCAATTGCGCTATTTTTTTATATAAAAGATATCCCATTGATTCATAGGAGTGTGCCATTGTGGCGAAGATAGTTGTAATCACTTCAGGTAAAGGCGGTGTGGGCAAAACCACGACAAGTGCCTCTTTTGCCGCAGGTTTAGCATTGCGTGGCTATAAGACAGTTGTTATCGATTTTGATGTGGGTCTACGTAATCTAGACTTAATCATGGGTTGTGAAAACCGAATTGTTTATGATTTTGTTGATGTCATCACTGGTAGCGCACGCTTGTCGCAAGCACTGGTCAAAGACAAACAGCTTGAAAACTTGTATATCCTACCCGCCAGTCAAACGCGTGATAAAGACGCCCTGACAGACGAAGGGGTGGCAGAGGTCATGTCTGAGCTGTCTAAACAGTTCGACTATATTATCTGTGATTCACCAGCTGGTATTGAGCGCGGTGCACAACTCGCCATGTATCATGCTGATGAAGCGATCATCGTCACTAACCCTGAGATTTCTTCAGTGCGTGACTCAGACCGTATTATCGGTATCTTGCAAAGCCAGACCAAAAAGGTTGAAGAAAACCAAGGCTCTGTACGTGAGCATTTGATTATTACTCGTTATAATGCCGAGCGCGCAGCAGCCAACGAGATGATGGACATTGATACCATCTCAAATGATATCCTAAAAGTTCCATTACTTGGGGTTGTTCCTGAAAGTCACTCAGTGCTTGAAGCATCTAACCATGGTGAGCCTGTCATTCATTATACCGATTCAGTTGCTGGTCAATGTTATGATGACATCGTCGCCCGCTTCTTAGGTGAAGAACGCCCACTACGTCATATTGACGTGAAGAAAAAGAGTCTATTACAGCGCTGGTTTGGAGGTCAATGATGACGAAGAAAAAAGGATTTTGGAGTAGCCTATTTGGTACTGACGACAGTGGTAGCGCAGGTAGCGCTAATATGGCTACTGAGCGTCTTAAGGTTATCGTTGCGAGCGAAAATCGCTTAAACAACCGCTTAACAGCTGATCGTATCGAAAAAATGAAACGTGAGATTTTAGAAGTGGTCAACAAATACGTCAATGGCGTACAGATTGATGATGTGAATATCAATCATCGTTCTGAGGACAGCCTAGACGTATTAGAGATGAATATCAGTCTACCTGAACACAAAAAATAAGCGCTATCTTAGAAAAACAAAAAAGCCCTAAGTATCATAACTTAGGGCTTTTTTATATTGCATGAAATAGTAGGTTTACCTATAGCAGCCTACGATTATTTTGATACCATTATTTTATACGCGCTATTAAATTGTCTTTTTTGACAAACTGATGATATAGAGCAGCACCGATATGAATAAGTGTAAAAGCAATAATGGTCGGCCAAATAATATCAGTATGCAGGTCATTATAAAAGCGTGCCAACCCTCTATCTGGTGTAACAAATACAGGGATTTGAAACAAGCCAAAAATATCGACGGGGCGTCCACCATAAACGGACATCAGCAAACCAGCTATTGGCATTGCAATTAATAAGGCATATAAGCCAAAATGCGACAGTTTAGAGGCCAATAACTGCCACTTTGGCATCGGTACAGGTGGCGGCGCCTTAATAAATACACGATTAAGCACCCGTGCTATCATCCAACATAACAAACTAATACCAAACGCTTTATGCAACCCAATATAAAGATTGTTATCCAAATTATCGTACAACAGAATCATTATCCACGTAACCAACAGTAAAACTGCACTGATCCAGTGAAATATCCGGCTGCTGACTGGCCACTTTGACACATTTGAATTGCTACTATTCATGAGCTGTCCTATTACCCTCATCACTAATTATCTATCATCAATGTTGTAGACAAAACAACCACTCATTCAACGATTAGCAATCATCAAAGTAATTGGATAACCCTGTTTCTCTGATAGTGAAAAATAACCCTGATATAAGCGAGATGCTAACTGTCTAAATCGACCAATTGATGCGCAATTTTGTCTAAGTCGGGCACCAAATAAGCCTTATCATCAATCATAACCGTTTGGAAAAGATAGGATAGCATAACGTTTTCATCAAAAGGTAGGGCTGTTTTGTCGCTGTCTATATTATCGGCATGCTTAGGGCTGTTAAATTGCTCAGGAACGTCAATATCTTTAACCTCAGAAATACGCACTTGTCGCTGGTGCAGCTCGCCTGCCGTTTGTAAAGCTAAACGATGATCGGTAGTATTGCCCTCTAATACAATCATGGTATCTGGCATTTGATCCTGTGGTAGCAGATGACATACTGCTATCTTTTGCTGCTGCCATTCATAGGTTGCCGTGCGCTCATTATAATTATCTACACTCAAAATCAGGCTGCTTGGAATAAGCCAATCAGGTTGGTCAAATGCTGGCACAATAGTGACATCAAGCATACCGTTATTCGTGGTCAGTAAACTCACTGCCTCAAACGAATGTTTCAAAATTTGTTTCATACATCGCTCACAATCAGTTAATGCAAAGAGGCTACTACTAATCTTTCATCAATATAATCTGTTAGTTTTTGTGCTAAATCCGCTGGACTGCCAATAAAACCACAATACCCTGAATCAATAATCGCCTGAGGTTGACTTGGGCAAGCGCTTAAGCTGGGATCCTGCACCCACAATTGACTGTTATTTTCTTGAATGAGATCCAGATACTGCGAACCATCATTACCCATGCCGGAAAATATAATATTGATAAGCTCGCTACCATAAACGTCGCTGGTGTTTTTGAGAATCTGACCAATCGCGGGCTTATACTCACCCTCCCAAGCTTGCTCTAGCAATATGACTCGACCGGTAGAGTCACAAACAATCTGTTTATCAATAGGAGCTATAAGACACTGGCCTGCTCTTAAACGCTGCGAAGAAGTAATTACCTGACAATGCCAGTCATTATGGCGATTCAGGATGCGTGGCAGTGTGCCAATCATCGTTTTATTAAAATGGTGCGCCAGTAAAATACATACCGGTAGCGTCGCCGACAAGTTATCCAAAAATTCTTTTATAGCACTCGGCCCGCCCATAGAAGCACCCAAAAATACTACGTAGCGCCAGTCTGCATCAGCATTATCAGGTTTGTGCACGGGTGCATCCATTAAAACGGGTAACGCCAGCATATGTGCCAGCTTACGCTTTAATTTGCGCTGCCATTTGGCATATTGCGGCGCTTCATTTAGGTAAGGTGCTTGACTAAAACCCACCAACACCGCAGCAGGTTTAGATGCCGTGGTCGCGGCTACCACACTGTCGTCGTAATCACTATCTATTAGCCAGATGTCAATCGAGGTATCAGAGCGCCCCTGTTTTTCTTGCAGTTGCGCCCGTGACATACAGCCAACAAGGCTAAAACCACAACTGCGTACAGTATCTGAAAAGGCCATACGCTGATGATGGTCTTCTGCCACTACCATCACCTTAATATCATCCTTGTTTTTTCCTCTTAGCGCCAAGACACGTGCATTATCCTTCATAAGTTAAGCTGACCTTTTGACCCAGTATGTGCTGGATTTTATTAAGTAGCTCTTGTTCTTGGAATGGCTTACCCATGTAATCGTTCACGCCAATCTCTAGTGCACGCTCACGATGCTTTTCACCTGTACGTGATGTGATCATGATGATTGGGATATGTTGTAAGCGCTTGCTGTGTCTCACTTGAGTAGCCACCTCGAAACCATCCATACGTGGCATCTCAATGTCGAGCAATATCATGTCTGGTATCATGTCTTGTAATATCTCAATCGCATCGATACCATCTTTTGCCACGGCCACTGTAAACCCTTGGCGTTCTAAGAAACGTGACGTCACTTTACGTACGGTAACAGAGTCATCAACCACTAAAATAGTAGACTTAAACTCTAAACGACTACGTTTAGAATCAGCAGATTGTGAGATATTTTTGACCAACTGCGCATTACGCATCAAAGCAATCAGGTCTAAGATAAGCATTACCGAACCATCGCCCATGATAGTCGCTGCTGAAATACCTGGTAGATTCGATAACTGTTGTCCTAGAGGTTTGACCACGACTTCAATACGTGACCCTGCAATCTGATCAACCTGCAATGCAATATTTTGTCCGCTACGATTCTTAATGATAATAAGTGGCAAACTGGTATTGGTATTAACGACCAGCTCATTCAGTTCATTGCCTGACAAAATCTCATTTAAATAACGCACTCGATAATCAACATCTTCAAAGTTTAATGTTGCATCACCTGACTGGTAATAGTCATAAAGCTTTTCTGGATTAATCCGTACCACACGCTCAATCTGTACCAAAGGTATCGCATAATAACGATCCGCGGCACGCACAACCAATGCATCAGATACCGCAACCGTCAGTGGTAAGCGCATCGTAAAGCGTGAGCCTTTACCCAGCTCTGAGACAACCGATACAGCACCACCTAATTGACGAATCTCGCTGATGACCACGTCCATGCCCACGCCACGTCCAGAAATCTGCGTTACTTGCTTACTGGTACTCAATCCAGCATGGAAAATATACTGCATGATATCAAGATCTGTTAGGCTGTTATCATTTGCATCAATCAAGCCTTGAGAAATGGCTTTGTTACGAACGGCTTCTACATCGATGCCGCGACCGTCATCTATTAACTGAATGACAATCTCACTACCTTCTCGATTTACCTCAAGAGTAATACGCCCACTACGCTCTTTACCTGCTTTCAAACGCGTTGAGGTATTTTCGATACCATGATCGACAGCGTTACGGAGCATATGTTCAAGCGGTGAAGTAATACGCTCTAGAATGGTTCTATCCATCTCATCATCGGCATTGATGATCGTTAATTCAACAGACTTATTCAGCTCATTGGCAGTTTGTCGTACGATACGCTCAAGACGTGGCGTTAAGCGCGTAAACGGCACCATACGCGAATTCATAAGCCCATCTTGTAACTCGGTCTGTGTACGAGACAGCTGTAACAAAAGGCTTTCACTGTCTCGTGTTTTTTCTAATAAAGTATGATTAATATCAATCAAATCTGAGGCTGACTCTGTCAAAGATTTGGATAACTGATTTAAAGAAGAATATTGATCCATCTCTAGAGGGTCAAACCCTTCATGATTAATCAGCTCATCGTCTATCTGCGACAAGATCTGCGCCTCAAGCTCGATTTCCATTCGACGTAACTGATCAGCCAAGCGCTGTACCGTAATACCCATATCTTCGATACTATTGGTCAAGCTACTCATGCCCATATCGATACGAGCACGGTTGATGGCTGACTCACCAGACAGGTTAATCATATGCTCGATCAAACCACCTGAGATACGAATCATCTCATTATTATTGGCACTCTGATCTTCCTCACCCGTACTGCTGAGCATAGAAGGCATCTCACTAATATCTTTTGCCAGATACTGTGAGTCTTGCTGTTCTCTAGCAATAAAGAGCGCTTCATGCTGCGATTGTAGGGATTCTTTAGGGATTTGCTTTAAGCTGTCAGGATTTTTACTAAATTGCTGCAATGCCTCAATCAATAGCGCAGGCGTCGGTGGATTGACATGTTGTCTAAGGATAGAGATTGCATCAGCAAGCCAGTCATGACTGGCAACCAACAACTCCAATACTTTTTTGGTAGCAGGACGACGATTATCTACAAAATCTGTATAAACCGATTCCATTTCATGAGCCAGATCAGCGATACCAGCTGCGGTGACCATTCGTGCGCCACCTTTGATGGTATGCAAATCACGCTGCAATGCCTGTAATGCTGTCGTATTATTGGTATCTTTTAAGAACAGTTGCAGATACTTATTGCGATTGGTGAGCTCCTCAGCCTCTTCTAAAAACACCGACAATATATCAGGATCTGGCAAACCATTCGCCCATGACTGTTTAATCATCATGTCTAGGCTCAAGGTATCCGATACGTCAGCGCTGAGGTGAGCGTTGTTAGCCACCTTATTTTGTGCTTCAGGTTCGAAGTGAGTTTTCGGAATAGGTATGATTAGCTCTACCGTTTCTGGCAAGGCTTGGGCTTTTACAAACTGTTGTAGTTGCTCAATCAGCGCTGAGGCAAAAAATGATTTTTTATGATTTACGATATGCAGTACTTGCAACGACATTGTGTCTTGCACTATTTGCATTATTTCAAGCCATTGTGCTGTCGGTATTCTTCTATTTTCTACGAATGCTTCATAGACACTTTCAGCTTCATGGGTCAGATCACCAATACTACGAATACCTGCCATTCGCGCACCACCTTTGATAGTGTGCAGATGGCGCTGTAAAACTTTTAGCGCATTTATATTGCTGATATCAGTACGCCACTTATTAAAACTCTCATCCAGCGCGGCATCAAGCTCTTGAGCTTCTTCTAAAAATATCTCTAATAGCTCAGCATCAGTATCAATAGATTCAAGCTGTAGCTCAGGTGCTGCAACGGCTCTCACGACAAAGACACTCTCATCACCATTGCTATCATCGTCTTGGTAAATACGTTGTAGATCTTCAATAACTTGTTGGTCAATCTTCAATGACGTGCTACCAGCCAATGCGTCGAACAAACCAACCAATTGAGCATGACCAGCGTGTAAAACCGCTTGGGTATCGATCTTTCTTGCTGTATCAATATTATCTTTCAAATAGGCATAAGCGTGACCCAACTCATTGAGAATATAGGTGAATTTTGGAAACGCTTCTGCTTTATTGGCTAAGTAAGCTATTTGCGATATTTGCTGCGATATATAGCCCTGAACATGTGCTGTCTCAGAGTGATTAAGTGCGTCATCTAATTCCCACTCAGCATCCAATAGTTCATCAATATTATTATCCAACAACTGCTCTATCGTTGGTTTGTTATCAGCCGTGACCTTATCATCGCTAATGACGTATTGATCACCAAGCATGGCTTGCAATGAGGCTATGTCTTGCTGACTTTGTGCATCTTCGATCGATATATTTTGCGGCTGAACGTTTTGCTTGTAGTTGTTTAAATAACCGTCCATTAGCGTAGCAGACTTCGCCAATGCTTCTAGATGTTGAGCATTCATCGCAGTATCTTGCTGCTGTAGTAGCTCTAAGCTATGCTCTATCGTTGCGCTAACCTCGCTGATCGCTGCTAAAGCGCTAGAACCTGAAGCCCCTCGCAAGGTATGGAATGCGCGTACAATCTCATCCGTCACTTCAATATAAGACTGATCTTGATGCTCATCAACGAATTGGTCAATATCTTGCAACAGTCCTTCTGCTTCGTCGATAAAAATCTCACAAAACATTTTTTCTTCTTCGCTTTGCGGTGCTAAATAAATAGGCGCTTCTGCTATCATTTCATTGACAGAATTAATCGTCTGCAGCGTGGTATCTATCGCTGTATTAAGATTATCTTGGGTCGGGCTATGCTCATCAATAGCAGGCGATAGTACTGACGCTTGGATGGTCTCATCCTCAGAACTATTTGATGCTTGCTCATACAAGGCAGAATAGCTAAATTCGTCCCCTTGCTGTTTGCTGTAGGCATTGGCGCATGCGATCCATAAAGGCACCATCACCGGATAGTTTTGGCTGTCATTTTCAAATACTGTTAGCATCGCAGGATAGGCAGCTAGCACATCCGCAATAAGCTGACGCATATCTGTTGAGACAGTCACACTATGATCCAAAATGCGATTAAGCATATTTTCTATAGCCCAAGCCAGCTCAGCCGTATAATTTGCACCGACCATACGACCGGAACCTTTTAAGGTATGGAACCCACGACGAATATCCACCAATCCGCTTAAGTCAGCTGGCAATAATCGCCAATCTTCATATAAAGGTACAATCTCAGCCAATACTTCATCAGCTTCTTCTAAAAATATCTCTTTAATATCAGGATCGGCATCATGAGCATCTGCCGCTAGCTGCTCGGTTTCTTGCATAAAGGGTTTGAGTATCGCTGGAATATCAATAGCAGATAAGGAAGCAACAGCAGTGCTCTTTTTACTATCAGCAGTTGTCTCGTTTGACTCATTGCTCATGTCGAGAGCACTTAGCAATTCAGCATCATCATCAAATGGTTGCGATAGTTCTAATGCTGAGTCTGAATCAGCAGTGACAGCATCTAATATGGTCAGCCCAGCATTGATAGGTTGCTGTGTCATGAGATTATGGCTTTGTAGAATAGTGACAGCAGGATCAAAGCTTGGAGATTGTTGCGCTTCAAAATCTATCACTAATGCTGGTAGCCGTTTTGCCGTATCCATCACCAGATTTACGACGTCATCTGTGACAGGCAGCGTTTTATCTAACAGACGATTGAGCAGATTTTCGATTGACCATGCCATCTCGCTGATGCTAAAAGCCCCAACCATACGTCCTGAGCCTTTTAAGGTATGGAACCCTCTACGCACTTCAGTGAGTGGGGTTAAATCCTTTGAGTCTTGCTGCCAGATAGGTAAAAAGTCTTCTAAATCAGCAATGACTTCCGTCACCTCTTCGATAAAGATGTCACGAATCTCTGCGTCCATCTCAAAATTATCAGGCTTAACTTGTTCACGAGCACGCGTTAATGGTTCACTCTCGGTACTATCATCATCAGCCGCATCTTGCCCTACCACACGCTCATTATCTACATCAGTCAAAGCTTGGTTAGCAACATCATTTTGACTATTAGCAGGAGCAATCTCGCCACTATCATCGTAACGCAATACGTTGGTCGCTACAGATTTTTGGGTAAGGAAAGTGTCTTTAATGGTCTCTGGCGATGCAATATAATGAGTCAGAAGTTGGGCGGCAGTCGCAGTATACTCATTTGCCCGCATTAATAGCTGCTGGTCAAAAACCTGCTGTGCAAGGTAGTCAAGCAACAATTCAATAGACGTTAGCCCTTCAGCCAATGCCTGAGTCACATCCCAACTGAGTACCTCAATCTCATGAATGGTCAATTGTGTAAATATGCTTGCCATATCATTCATGGTTTGGCGAATTGATGGCAATCCCATGTCGGCAAAAGCATCACCAATATCGGTAAAATCAGCAGCAATGGGCAGTAAGTCAATGTCTTGACGCTGTACATATTCATGAAAGCTTTGTTTGACATCTTCTACCGCGATGCGCAGCTCACGTAAACTTCCACCAACAGAAGCCGTCGCAGGACTTTCTTCCGACTGCGTCTCAATAGCTTCAAACGTTGCAGACAATGTCGTAAAAGAAGCGGCGTCCCCTATCTTGAGAGATATCGTCTGTTCGGTATGATAGATAGCGTTATATAGCTCTTGAAGCTGACGCTCAATCTGCCATTGTTCTTGCGCAAATCCTGTTTCTGATGATAGAGCCTGCTCTATGTCTGTAACAATTGCATGTATTTGCGACACGTAATAAGTCCAACCTCGACCTTCGAGTTGACTTTGTATTTTCTGTAAAGGAACGAGAAGCGTGTCTGGCTTATCCAAAGTAAAGATAAGTGTCTCAAGCTCACTGAGTATACGTGGTAAAAAACGTGATCCTATTGACGACGTTTGCGACAAATTATTTAGAAGTGACTGAGTGCGCTTGCTACTTTGAGGAAGGTTATTTAGTTCGATATACACCTTTATGGTTAAGCTTCGAATAACGCTTGATGATAACTCAGCTTGCTTAGTGCGAGACTCTATTACTTGATCCAGCTGACTTAGCAATGACGCATAATGCTCAGGTAATGGGGTATCATTATGAGCAAGGTCATTTAGCCACAGTTCCGTTAAGTACCAAAGGCGTTGTAAGTCATCATGTTGAGTGGTCTGCCATAAGTATTGGCTGACTCTTTCTAGTGTAGTCAATAAGGACGGTTGATTGGTATTGGCACTCAATAACGCTTGTACTTGCTGTCGCCAAACCAGTAATAATTGTTGATAGTGATAATCAGCTAAATGCGTCGCCGTTCTATTCGCCGGCATCATCACTTCGATGCTATTGATAGCATCGATAATATGATCATCGATAGCATGATTATTTAGATTATTATGCTGAGTATTCGCCAAGCTGACCGAGATATCTAGCGCTACCCCCAGTTTCGATAGTGCTTGAGTAAGCTCGTCAGCAGCATTATCAATTAAAATGGTGTTGTGATTACCCATACCTGCGTATTGATTCAATTCACGCTGTAGTAAGCGATGAGAAAACTGACCAATGCGGCGGTCGTTAGCAGAAATACGATCGCGACTGCTAACGTCTGCCAGCAAGCTCAGTTTATTGGCAATATCTGCTAATAAATTAAGGCGAATCATCGTTAGCGCGCCGCCAACCTGATGATAATGTTGCACCATCTGATCGTAATCAGTGCTATCAGCGTCTAACTGCCAGCCATCAGATATCTGTGATAATTGCTGATTAAACAGTGGTAATAACCACTCAAGCGTCACTATGTCATTGGGCTGGTTTTTCATAGGGTTATCCTAACTTGTCTAGGCACTAATCTAGACATTAATTTTTTGCCACACATTAACCTGTGGGTGCGCAATACGGCGCATATTTGAAGGACGCCAAAACAACGCCTCACCTGGAGCCAATATAATATATCCACCTAACGCACACTGCTCTGATAGCCTTGCCAAAATATCACGCTGATCAAACTTGCGAAAATATAGCAGCATATTTTGACAGATAATGACATGCTGAAGGTGCGAAGTGGGTGGTTTTTGCTCAATAATATTGTGTAAAGCGAAGCTAACATAGCGTCGTAATGTTGGCGCAATCTGCCAGTCGGTCTGAGTGCCAGTCATCGCCTTTTTTGCGGTAGACACCTTATAAAAATGCGATTGACTGATATCACACTTAGCTCGCCATGGCTGAACGAACTGCTGGCACAGGTCTGGAATTAACGACTGCTGCCGCTTATCATACTGCCCTAATCGTGCTTTTGTAATGGCTTGTTGGCTAACATCCGTACCCAATATCGTATAATTAATCAATTGTTCAGAAGCCAAGCTCATCGCCAATGACCATGTTTCTTGCCCACTGGCACAACCAACACTCCAAATGCGAAATAAATCATTAGCATCATTGTTGTGACCACGATCAGTACTAGTGGCAGTAAGCTGCTGTCGCTGATGCTGTAATGCACTCTTTGTGACAAAATCGATAGAAGGCATATGGCGAAAAAAACGACTTTCGTGAATCAGTACTTTATCCAATAACTGCTGGCGTATTTCATCGTTTTTTGGTAGTTGACACCACAGCTTTTCAACTGTCAATCCATGTGATAATGCCGTGTGGTCAATCGCATTTATCAACCATTGCAGCTGGACATTGGGTAGAACGAAACCAATCTCTTGTTCTATATATCGCTGCCACTGCTGCACATCAAAACTGTCTGCCTGCAGCAAACCCTTAATCAACGAGGGCTTAACTGCTTTAATTAGATTGCTGTCTGGTTGAGTAAAATTATTCACGTCACCTGCTATAGTCACTGCTGCAAATCATCGTATCTGCACAGCATATTATTAACACATTAATTTAAAAACGGTCAGTGGTCTAACACCTACTTGACGTTAACACTTGTCATTACACACTTGCTGATAACGCTTCTTCGGTGTCCAACATCTCGTTTTCTAGTAGCTCATCATCGTTCGACACTTTAAAACCAGTGACTGACTCTTGCAATGCTGCAGCCATTTCGCTCAGCTCACCAATAGAGCGCGCGGTTGCCATTGTGCCAGAAGAGGTCTGTGAGGTAATATCTTGAATAATATTCATCGTATGGGAGATGTGACCAGCAGATTCTGCCTGCTGCAAAGCGGCGTTTGAGATGTTTTGAATCAAGTCAGCCAAGGTATTAGAAACGCTCTGCACTTCTTCTAGGGCTTCACCAGCATCTTTTGCCAAACGTGCACCGCGCACAACTTCAGAGGTCGTCGATTCCATTGACATAACTGCTTCGTTGGTATCTGCCTGAATGGTTTTTACCAAGGTTTCAATCTGTTTGGTAGCGTTAGCTGAACGCTCAGCAAGACGTTGGACTTCATCAGCAACGACCGCAAAGCCTCGACCAGCCTCACCTGCCATCGATGCCTGAATAGCAGCATTCAATGCCAAAACGTTGGTCTGATCAGCAATATCATTAATCAAACCAACGATATCACCAATTTCTTGCGAAGACTCACCAAGACGCTTAATACGTTTTGAGGTCTCTTGAATCTGATCACGAATCACGTTCATACCTTCAATAGAGCGCTGTACAACTTCCGCTCCATTATGAGAGATGGCTACTGAGCGCTGAGCAACAGTCGCTGATTCTGAAGCGTTGTTCGAAACTTGGTCAATCGATACGGTCATCTCATTAATAGCCGCCGATACACCAGCAATTTCTTGTGCTTGGTGCTCAGATGCTTCAGCAAGTTCGACTGCATTCATCTGTGTTTGGTCTGAAGACTGCGAAACGCGGTCAGCCGTGTTGTTAATAACCAAAACCAATTGACGTAATTGGTCAATCGCAAAGTTCACTGAGTCAGCAATTGCCCCAGTAAAATCTTCTGATACGGTGGCATTAACCGTCAAATCACCTTCTGCTAAATCACCCAATTCATCAAGTAAACGTAGAATAGCAATCTGGTTACGTTCGTTTTCTTCTTGAATTTGACGCGCTCGCTCAGATTCCGCTTCTGCTTCCTGACGACGACGCAAGGTTTCTTTTTCAATGAGTAGGCGCTCTGATCCCCCACGCTGCTTCAGTAACTGATACAGAGCAAAGAGGATGCCTAATACCCCTACGACAAATATAATCGCTGGTAAAGTAACGGATTGATTAAAATCAGCCAAGTACTGACTTACTGACGATAACGAATTGACCAGCCAAATCAGGCAGGCCACACTTATTAGCACAAAAAACCCTAACAATAACTTCCACTTGCTATTAGCGTCCTTGCCATCTGTTGTATTGTTCGTACCAGCTACAGGTTTCTTTATAACATCACTCATCGTACGTATTCCTTTCAAACAATCATCAAAGTCTCATCGTGACTGACTTTGACAATCTTATTGTTATAAAAACAACAGTGATTAGCAAAGCCTGTATGAATACTGACACCCAACCGTATCATGTCATTCGCTATTATTTCGTCATCGTTATAGCAGCCAGATAGCTGTTATCGACTGCTATATTGCAGCATCGGTATACTGCAGGTCTTGTGCGAGCAGGCTTGGCATAAAAACATACCAATCTTGCTCATTTTTAAAGAACTTACCGTGATTATAAGGAGCAAAGGGCGAATTAGGCTCTATAGCTTCGGCACGGTATTGATCATGCGTAAATTGTTCAATCCCAATAACTTGATCCACTAACAGTCCTGAAAAGAGATTGTCATGTTCAATGACAATGACTTTGCGTTGGCTCATTTGCGTTAAACGACTAGGAACCTGTAGAAACTGAGACAAATCGGTGATTGGCAATAGGCGTCCGCGAATATTGGCGATGCCTAGCATCCAAGGCTTCACTAGAGGCAAGCTGGTATACTCTGGCATGGCCAATACTTCTGATACTTGACCCATCGGTGCAACTAACCGCTGTCCGCCAATCTCGAATACCACACCTTGCCAGTCATACTCTTGTCCACCGCGGCGACCACTTTTGCGCGCGCGTGCCAAGTCTGCTAAACGCAGAAGCTCAATAAACCCTCTGGAAGCCACAATCTACTCCATTACTTTACGAATGATATTAACCAATCCATTTTCGTCAACGGGCTTTGCCATATACTCTTTAGCGCCTTGGCGTTTTCCCCAAACTCGATCGGTTTCCTGATTTTTGGTACTGATCATAATCACTGGAATATGCGCGGTGGTCTTACCTCGAGTAATTTTGCGAGTGGCCTGAAAACCGTTCATCTCAGGCATAACCACGTCCATTAAAATGACATCTGGTAAGTGATCAATGGCCATCTGGCAACCTTGCTCACCATTTATCGCCTCTAATACTTTAAAATTATGTCTGGCAAGCATGTCGCGAAATTTCGCCATCTCAGATGGTGAGTCGTCAATGACTAAAACTGTAGTCATAGGAATTTCCTTTATTTTCGAAAGTATCCATAAGGATATGTTGTTATATTATTGAGACAATCCGACTGAAAGTAGCACGCCAACCATGAATGGCAGGGCAATTCTCTTAACAGTTTCGATTAAATATTGAGCAGTTATTAGTAATATTTTATCAATACTAAATCTCTTAACCGTAATGCCTAGCCTAATTTATCTGATTCTATATAAAGCATAGCAATGCATAAATCATACCAACTTGTAAGACGATATTTAACGATATATCTACAAGCGGACTTATTTATATTAGCGGTACTGATTAATTGCCTCGAACAGCTCATCTTTACTAAATGGCTTGGTCAGATACTCATCTGAACCCACAATACGACCACGCGCTTTGTCAAATAAGCCATCTTTAGACGACAACATAATCACAGGTTTGCTGGCATAATCAGGGTTGTTTTTTATTAGCGCACAAGTCTGATAGCCATCCAAACGCGGCATCATGATGTCGACAAAAATAATATCTGGATTGTTATCGACAATTTTTGCTAAAGCATCAAAACCATCAATGGCGGTCACAACTTCGCAACCCGCTTTTTGTAATAAAGTCTCTGCGGTACGGCGAATGGTTTTTGAATCATCAATCACCATTACTTTTAAACCATCAAAATTATTTTCCATTATCAGTGTCCTATAAACGACTATTTATTCTTAATACCATCCATCAATGCAAAAATTTAACGGTTATTTCAACCTGTCATATCATTCATTATTGGACTGATATGAGACGCTAAATTTGCATTACCATATGTTATGACAGTCAACATATCAGCTGCCAGTATCCGCCTGTCAAACAGAGCGTCAACATGGGCTACTATACGCACTTTCTAATTAATAAGCTTACTAAATTGCGCCAAACCTATGGCTTTTTAGACGACTTATTTTGCTTTTATTATCGTCCACTGCAACCGTATTTGGCTTCAAACAAGGTAGAGTACCTTTTATTACTGATGACCATGACGATAAAAGAGGTAAGCTCGAAGTAAAAGAACCATCAACCTTATGATATTTCTGCATTATATAGAAACGATGGGCACATTGCTGAATAATTTTCTTTTGTGATAAAAATGTATCATTGTATTTTGTTATGTTTGTTTTAGCACAGTTATCGACTAATTTCCAGTTATGAGTGAGCCAATATTCGAACTGGTCAGTAATATAAAAATTTGTTCAGACTTGCTGTCACTCCTAGCTTAGCTAATGACTGGATTTAGTAGCCTTAACGTCAGCGGTTTATTAAGTTTTTTGCGCTTATTTCACCCAGTGGCAATTCACTATATAATAAAACGATGACTACTATGGTGACTGCTATGACGGCTTGTAATTTTTTAAAAAATAGCACCTATCTACTGAGTGCTTTTCTTCTTGCTGCCTGTCAGCCATCACCGCCTACCAATGAGCCTGTGACTGCAGAAAACAGTGAGACTGTAGATACCCCTATTGTCATTACCGACGATAGTGTGACCATGACGCCAGATCATATATTGAGCATAAAACCTTCACGTTATCAGCCTAGCCTTGGTTTACAAGGTAAGATCGAACCTATCAAACAGACTAAGCTTATCGCTGCATACCCCATTAACGTCGAAGAAATACTGGTTACTGAGGGTCAATGGGTAGAAAAAGATATGCCGCTGCTTATCGTTCGACGCGTGCAATCAGAAAGCAAAACAGCAGATGCATCTAACCCGGTCAAGGAACAATCTTCGGCATCGAACAGCGTTGTCCCAGATTCTGAGATGACGAACGATGCGGTTGATGTAAAGCAAACACACTCACAAAAAACGGACGCTAGCTCAAAACCCAATCAGCCTACAGCAGAAAATGGTGCAACAACCACTAAAAACGACCCAATTGCTCACAAAGAAGAGGCAACAGCAAACGCCACAGTGGGCGCTCCTAAAAACGCAGTCGGCAATCCTAAAAACAATGACCAAACCAGCGCTAATAGCACGGCAAGCTCAAAACCGCAGCAGAGTCAGTATAATTTGGTCACTGTGCGTGCCAGTTTTTCTGGCCGTGTAAAAAACTTATATGCCAAAGCAGGTCAAAGACTAGAGGCGCGCACGCCTTTATTACAGCTTAGCGATGAAACTAAATTACACTTTATCGCGACCCTACCTATTCAAGCAGAACCACAACTTTCGGTTGGTCAGACTGTCAATTTTACAGCTGAAGGTATGTCGGAACAGTTCACAGGACAAGTCAGTAAACTGACCGCGACCAGCCAGCCGAAAAAGCTGTTGGTCTATGTTAACGTCATTGACAATGAAGCAAGTCGAGACAAGTTATTGCCAGATATGAAAGTCACGGGGCGGGTTAATTATGGTCAAATAGATGTGGGCACTATCGTACCTAAGCGGGCGTTGCACGATGTTGACTTGACAGAATTACAAACGTCACCATATAAGCCTCTGTCACCGTTAACTGCTAACGTGTGGATTATTGGACAGGATCAGCGCCTGACACGCCAGCCTATTGAAGTAGTCGAATATGACCCTATCACAAAGCAGTATTTAATTGCAGGTATTAGCAACGACAGTTTGATTTGTTTGGCTGATTTACCGGCTGATGCTAAAGGTAAAAAAGTCAATGTCTCATAGCTATGCATGCCGACAGTTACATTGTGTAGAAACATTAACAAAGCCTCTCTTGTTTTGTAACTGCGTAATTAGGCAATATGGCCGTATGATATATAGCATTAACCGAGTATTCTGAATCATTGGTATTAAATGACTCGATATCTTGAGAGTTTGAGAAATCTTAGAAAGTTTGAGAACCTAGAGGCTTAATCGTTTAACTGTTTAAGATCCTAAAATCAGCGATGTATTTATCGTGATACAAAATATCAAAACAGATGAGACGTTTGGCCAACCATAACAACAACTAGAGGATAACCCATGAGCAAGCAGATTTTATTAATCGAAGATGATCCTGATCTAGCTGAGTTAATCAGCGATTACCTGACCATGAATTATTATGACGTCCATCATGCAGGGCTTGGTCAAGAAGGGCTTGATTTATTGGATGCTAAAGAGCGTGACATTGATTTGGTCGTGCTTGATTTAATGCTGCCTGATATGGATGGTATGCAAGTTTGTCAAAAAATTCGCGGCAATAAAAACAACATGACCAATAAAGTGCCAATTATCATGTTGACAGCGAAAGGCGATACCACCGATCGCGTGCTAGGTCTTGAGATGGGTGCTGACGATTATATATCTAAGCCTTTTGAGCCACGCGAGCTTCTCGCTCGAATCCGTGCTGTTATTCGCCGTCATGAGCAGCCCAATCAAGCAGATAGCCAGTCTGATAGCTTGACCTTTGGTCGTTTGAGCGTGTTCCCTGACAGCCATGAAGTGACCATCGATGATGAGCCTGTCCGTTTAACGACGCATCAGTTTCAATTATTGCATTACTTTGCCACCCATTCTGGTAAAGTATTGAATCGCGAGCAACTGTGGCAAGCCATGCCCAATGATGACAGCTCAGATAATATCGATCGCGCCATTGATGTTCATATCTCGCGTCTGCGTGCTTTAATTGAAGACAACCCACGCCAGCCAAAACGCATTATTACGGTACGCGGTGTTGGTTATCAATTTGCCACTGATCAAGTTTGATCACAAAAGCGGCAAATTAATCGATAAAAACCATACTTTTGATTTGTTTATGCAAATTAGA
Organism: Psychrobacter sp. TWR1-1-1; assembly: GCF_049895865.1. Taxonomy (NCBI): domain Bacteria; kingdom Pseudomonadati; phylum Pseudomonadota; class Gammaproteobacteria; order Moraxellales; family Moraxellaceae; genus Psychrobacter; species Psychrobacter sp. TWR1-1-1. Next base: position 45,757 of record NZ_JAFCTE010000005.1, read on the forward strand.
AGTATGAGTCGATATAAACGGCTGATAGTAGAGATGGTTTAATGCAGCAGTTGGGATTTCGTTCGGTATTTGCCAAGTTATTTGCCAGTGTCATGTTGGCACTTATTTTATTTGCAGTGGCGATGGTGCTGTTGACGCAACTTGTGCACGATAAAGATGCAAGTATTCGATCAGAAGTATTGGCCACTCAGATTTTAGGACAAATAGACCCTTTCTTGCATGAGCTGAATATCTCTGTGAGCGAGGACAATCGCTTGCAAGCGCGCTTTATGCTAGCAGTGGTCAAAAAAAGCTTTGATATCTTTGATGAGTCATTACAGGCAAAGATGGGCTTGTATGACAGCGAAGGTCGATTGCTAATGCAAACGGATAACAGCGATTTGCCATTGGAATTGCCCGCACCGCCCTCTTTATTTTCACGCGTTTTTCCCTCTCTCGCAGACACCTCCCCTACCAAGCAAGCTCAGGTTTATAGCAGCACCGGCTATACGCTTTTGTATGAATCACGCTTACCGCCTAAAAAACCAGTACTCTCTTCTGCGCTGAATTTATTTACCGGCACACTACTATTGTTACTTATTATGGCAGGTGTCCTATGGTGGATTGCTCGTACCATCACTTGGCGCATCAATCAGATGAGCCAGCAGATGGCGCAACTGGGTGATGGTGATTTTACCGTACGGGTGAATGCTCGTGGTAACGATGAGATCGCCTCACTAGCGCGTGGATTTAACCAAGCAGCACAAAAAATCGAACACCTTATCGATGCCAATAACCTGCTCTTAGCACATGCTTCTCATGAGCTACGTACCCCCATTACTCGTATTCGCTTACAGATTGAGATGATGGATATGCTCGCAGGAGCACTACCATCTGATACCAAAGCAAAGTTTGATAAACGTGCGCAAGCGATTAACCGCGATTTGTCGGGGCTCAACGACTTGGTAGAGAGTATCTTATTGGTGAGTCGTTTAGACGCCGGTCATGCCTTACAGCAAGTTGAAAGCTTAGACTTATACGATCTGGTGAATCAAGAACGGCAACATTATCCTGAAGCGACGCTCATTGGTGAACATATTGTGATCGATGGTCAATCATCGATGTTGACCCATTTGATTCGCAACTTGTTAACCAATGCCATGCTACACGGCAAGCCGCCCGTGACGGTACTATTGTATGGTGTGCAAACTATTGATGAAGCAGATACCATACCTGATTACCTGCTACAAACGATACTCTGCAGTAGCTTTGCCGATTATAATAGCTCTGATTTTGACTCCTATCACGAACCAATCGAGGTTAATGAAGACAATACGCATAATCATATTGCGCATAATCATACACATTCAAAAGATTCTTCTCATAGTACTTGTAAAGTTAAATCTGAAGCAACAGATGCTATTATCGTGTTGCCAGCCCCACCGATATATAGAAACGGAGAAAATATTGCGATTGAACATGATCTCAATTCCGATGCCGATGCTGATGCCGATGTGAATATAGAGACTAAAATCGATAAGGCTGATATTAATAATACCAACAGCGACATTGACTCTATTGAAACCTGTGCGACCTTAACAGAATCTACTGATGCGAATAGTGTTCAAACGGACTCAAGCACTTCGACAAACGCAGTCAACAGTGACGATACCGTTGGAAGCACCAGCACATCCTCATTGATTGCTAATTATCATAACTTTACCAATGATTTGACTGACAAAATTAAAAAGATGGTTTGGAAAGCAGTTCCTGACACTGAAGAGTCGTCTGCAGTTATCAATGACGCTAAGAGTACTGCCTTGAATGATGCAATTCCTAAATCCAAAGGTGCCATAATAAATAAAGGTGGCAATACACGCGAAAAGGGTGATGCTCAAAATAACACTCAAAATCCTACAGAAGTACTCAGTACACCACGCAAAGAAGGCTTGTTTGCCAAGCATCTAAAAAAAGCCAAGACCGATCCTGTACGCCCATTACCGAAATATGCAGTATTGGCAGTGATTGATGAAGGCACGGGCATTCCAGAAGACAAACGTGAAGAAGTATTTAGCCCATTTGTGCGGTTGCAACAAAAAAATAAAGGCTCTGGGCTAGGCTTATCGCTAGTATCACAAATCGTTACCGCACATCAAGGGCGCATCATTACTGATACGTTGAATGGACATACCAGGTTTTTAGTTGTTATACCAGTCAAGCACGACCCACATTATCACCAGCATGACTAGGGCGTTTCTTCAATTCAATCTATTACTCTTTAAATGGGCTAAATTTTGCCAAACATCGTCAAATAGCGTATCAATATCTCGATATTATTTGCGCTACTTTCCTTGTTTGACGGCAATTTATCTCATTTTTATCACTATTTTTAAAATGAGGACACAACCTAGTCAGCGATGCTATAGTCGAGTCAATTTAAAAGTAGTACAAGGCAACCAAGTATAGATGTATATTTAATACTTCAAGCGAAGTTAACGCAGTAATACTTTTATAGTGGAATGATTATATAAGGTGCTATGAACAGACACTTCATTCTACTCGATCGTCGCGACTCACATTCTACAAAACCCCTCTTACTAATAGCTATTAATCATAAGCCTGTCACGGATGTTCATATCCAAAGTGCTCGATAATATGCTATATTAGCGCCCCTTATTATAGGGTTATTAACGGTTGTTCCTTAATTGGCTTCTTACATTGTTAAAGAGGCCCGACAGCGCGTTTGTGACTATTAAAAAAATTATTGAATTTTGAGCCCTCCATGAATGACATGATTGTCTTAAACAATGTGACCAAGAGTTTTTTAAGCGACCGATCAATCAAAGACAAAGATGGCAAACCACATTGGTTTACTGCCGTTGAACCGACCTCGTTATCTGTCCAGCAAGGCGAAATCTTTGGCCTAATGGGATACTCGGGTGCAGGTAAGTCTACTCTGCTACGCCTAATTAATATGCTTGAGCGTCCAGATGCTGGTCAAGTCATCGTCGATGGCACCGACTTGACCACATTGTCTGCTAGTGAATTGCGTATCGCTCGGCATAATATTGGTATGATTTTTCAGCAATTTAATCTGATGTCCAATCGTACTGTTTTTGACAACGTGGCCTTTAATTTAACCGTTTCAGGATATCCGAGCCGCGACATTCATAAACGAGTGATGGATTGCCTAGAGATTGTTGATCTAACAGACCGCGCTGGTCACTACCCTGCGCAGCTGTCAGGCGGACAAAAACAGCGTGTCGGTATTGCCCGAGCGATTGCCCCCAGTCCTAAAGTATTATTGGCTGATGAGCCAACCAGTGCGCTTGATCCTGCGACGACCCGCAGCTTGTTGACTTGTCTACGCGATATCAACGAACAACTTGGCGTCACCATTGTGATTGTGACTCATGAGATGAGTGTCATCCGTAGGCTGTGTGATCGCGCCGCATTACTGCATCAAGGTCAACTCTTGGAAGTTGCGGATGTGAGAGACGGTCTGATTCAGGCGACCACCCCGATTGGCAAAGGCTTAGTGCACGAAGACTAATGAGGCAGGAGAAATAAATATGTTAACTGGTAGTGAATTGTCCGCCTCGATAGACAAGCTGTTTGCCCTGCGCAAAGAGATTGTGAACGCGTTTATTGATACATTTATTATGCTTGGCATCTCAACGACGGTGGCGATTGTCATCGGTGGGTTGTTTGGCGTATTTTTATTTTTATCCAGTGATCGACAGTTTTTGCAAAACAAAACATTGTATGGTCTGCTTGGTGGTATCACCAACTTTATGCGTGCTTTCCCATTTGTCATTTTGATGATTGCCATGAGCCCATTTACGAAGGCTATCGTTGGCACGGGTATTGGACCGATTGCGGCCTCATTGGTACTCGCCATTGCAGGTTCGTTTTATTTTGCCCGTTTGGTCGAGCAAAACTTGCGTGAAGTGCCACGCGGTATCATTGAGGCGACCGAGTCTATGGGCGCACGTCCCTTGACCATTATTAAAGTCTTACTCAATGAAGCACGCTCAGGACTGGTATTGTCCGTGACGATTCTCTGTATCAGCCTGCTCTCTTATTCAGCAGCGGCAGGTATGATTGGCGGCGGTGGTCTGGGAGATTTGGCCATTCGTTATGGCTACTATCGTTATCAAACGGAGGTGATGATTTTTATCGTTATTGTCCTATCAATAATGGTTGTATCCATTCAAGCATCGGGTAATTGGTTGGCTAACCGGTTGGATAAACGATAGAAAAAAAGACTTAGACAAAGCCTGTTAACGCTAATATGAATAATACTCAAGGTTTAATGCCGATTCATCCTAAGCAAAACGCTTGACTTTGTTACTGAGACCCTTTAATTTTGATACTAACTTAACAGTCGTTAACTTAGCAGCATTACTATCCCTAATGTTGCTTTTTTAATGGCCAGCGTTTGCCCTCCATCCCATCCCTCTTATTAAGGAAGCTTCATGAAATTAACAGATATCAGCCGTCAGTTAGCGACTGCATTCGCTGCCGTTGGCGTATCAAGCCTAGTCTTGGTTGGTTGCAACAACTCATCAGCACCAGAAGCAACTAAAGAGCCTGTTACGGAAGGCTCAACAGCAGAGACTGCCGCTAGCGATATCGATCCTGAGCATACCAAAATCGTCATCGGTACCACCGAAGGTGACTTCGCTGATATGGTGCGTAACCAAGTGAAAAGCTCACTGGAAGCGCAAGGTTACGAAGTTGAGCTGATTGCTTTTACTGACTATGTACGCCCAAACCTTGCCTTGGCTGAAGGTGATTTGGACATCAACATCTTCCAGCATAAGCCTTATCTTGATACCTTCAAAAAAGAAAACAATCTTGATCTGGTAGAAGTTTTCCAGGTACCTACTGCCCCACTTGGCATTTACTCAGGTAAAAAGACCACGCTTGATGATGTCTATAAGGGCATGAGAGTCTCTGCCCCAAATGATCCAAGTAACTTTGCTCGTGCGCTGGTGATGATGGATGATCTTGGCTGGATCACGCTAAAAGACAATATTGACCCACTCACGGCATCAAAAACTGACATCGCTGATAACAGCAAATACGACATTGAAATCATTGAGTTAGAAGCTGCTCAATTGCCACGTGCTCGTGATGAAGTCGACTTTGCCGTCATCAATGGCAACTATGCCACGGATGCTGGTATCAAGCTGACTGAAGCGCTATTTCAAGAGCCTAGCTTTGCTTACGTCAACTGGTCAGCCATCAAATCAGCCGATGCTGGCAAAAAATGGGTCGAAGATGTGACAAATGCATATAACTCAGAAGCCTTTAAAAAGTATGCTCATGAAACTTTCCCTGGTTATAAGTACCCAAAAATCTGGGGCTCTGATCACAGTGCGCACACGGATACCGCAACAAAACCTGCACCTGTAGAAGCTGCTGCTCAATAAGCTCTTAAGCCAAAAGCTCTTAAATCCAAAACACTTAAATATCGTCTTCGTCCCGATTGTAAACGCCCATTGCTAGATAGTGATGGGCGTTTTTTATGGACTCAATTTTACGATTTTTACTTTTTAACCGCGCGCTGCTGGCTATCAGTTACTAAAAATGACGTTACAGCCTGTTTGTCCTTTGTAGGAAAGCGTCACTTGCCCTTTTACTTGCCGCTAATTTTTTCTATAGTGGGTAGGTCAAATAGAGAGGGTGATCAGAATATTGATGATTCGATGCTCTATCAATAAATACATAAATACATAAATAACAAGGATAATAAGATGCGTGCTAAAACTTATAATATTCGTACCGCTGGACAAGCAAATATTCCTGTACTAGGGCTTGGCACATGGCAATCGACTGGTCAAGATTGTGTTGATGTCGTCAGTCAAGCGTTGAAAATGGGTTACGAGCACATCGATACCGCTCAAGCTTATGGCAATGAAAAAGAAGTTGGTCAAGGTATCAAACAATCAGGGGTATCTCGGGATAAGTTCTTTTTGACCACAAAGATTTTTCCTGATGACATGAAGTTTGAGCCTGAGAAATTGATTGCCGCCGCCAAACGCTCTTTAGCAGATTTAGATACTGATTATGTTGATTTGCTACTATTGCACTGGCCGGATGACCGTGTTCCTTTATCCGAAACCATTCCTGCCTTGTGCGAACTCCAGAAACAAGGTTTGACACGCCATATCGGCGTCTCTAACTTTAATATTGCCAATATCATTGAAGCTGAGAAATATGCTGATGTACCGATTGTGGTCAATCAGGTTGAGTTTCATCCGTTCATCAAGCAAAAAACCTTGCAGACTTTTTTGAACAATCACCACATTCTACTCGAAGCTTATTCACCACTTGCACGCGGTGATGTATTCGATAATGAGATTATTAAAGAAATCGCTGACAAACATAATGTCACGCCAGCACAGATATCATTGGCTTGGATTCTGGCAGACAAGCATCGTATCGCTATTCCGAAAACATCTAACCCTGATCATTTGCAAGGCAATCTAGATGCTATCAATGTGCAATTAAGTGCGGATGATATTGAGAAAATCAGCAGCTTAGCGCGTGCTGATGGGCGCAAAATTAAGCATCCAGATTACTCGCCTGAATGGGACGACTAAGTTCTTGTAAGAAACCACCAAAACTTATTAGTACCAAAATTCATGTAAAAAAAGAGCCGCTAATAATATGTTAGCGGCTCTTTTACTATGATATGGACTATATAATTACTGCTGTAGAGTATCCGTCTCATGCACCTTTTCAGCAGGATTATATTGCTCAGAAGGAGGCACTACACCGCTACGATTGTTTTCTTTCATCGATTTGGCCACTTCTGGCGGCATGTAGTTTTCATCATGCTTCGCCAATACTTCTCCAGCGACAAAAGTATCACCCTGCATCTTACCTGTCGCGACGACGCCTGAGTTTTCAGCAAATAAATCTGGCAAAATACCTTGATAAGTCACTGGTACTGTCGATTGAAAGTCCGTAATGGCAAACTCAACGTTTAGTGGATTGTCTTCTGCGCGCTGGACACTACCCGCAACGACCATACCGCCTGCTCGAATACGCTTATCTTGTGGTGCTTCACCTTGTGCAATCGCGGTAGCATCAAAGTAGTAATCGGTCTGTTGCCCAATGGCATAAAGAACCAATACCACGGCTATCGCCGCTCCTGCAAGCGTAAACATAACCCACATCAGTTTTTTGCGACGAACTGCGTTCATACCACTACCTCATTGATGAGTCACTGTTTTATAAACTATAGTCAATGCCATACAAATATATAAAACAGAAAAATTTGAAGAAACTACCATTAGAAAAACGTTCTAAAAATGTCTTTCTAATCGTACTCTTCTAATGGCTATATGGTAGCATTTTTCGGACAAATCAATAAGCCCTATAACCTCTGTGGCAGTCACCTCTTTATCAAGTGCTAAGTTACAGATTGAGTGGCTAAAAATTAACGGCTAACGTTAGATAGGACGAACCTACTAGTTAATTAGGCTGCTTGGTGACAGGCATGGTTGTTTTAGCAGTACGCTGTGCTTGCCGCGCTTGCTGAATGGTCAACTGCTTGATTAAAGCCTGTCGTTGTCTACGACTGTAAATAACAAACGCCAGCATCATGCCAACGGTAATTGCCCAGCACGACCAAACAAAAACACCATGCTTACCCATGGCAAGAAACTCAGATACGCTATAAAAGTAAGGCTGCATAATATTTTCCTAGCCGTGATTTTTTTTGGCGACAGTCATGACCATCATTTAGCTTGCCCGCGAATGTATTCTTTGACCCACGCTTTGCCTTGATCACGATACAAGATAAGGGTATTGGTACGATAAATCGCTAATGTTGCCACTAATAAATAACTACCAATAATCATCAGTAATAAGGGCATCCACATATCTGCTGACATCTTAGGCGCGGCGGTCAAAGTAAAGGTCGAGCCTTGATGCAAGGTGTTCCACCACTGTACCGAGTACTTGATAATGGGTAGATTTACTGCGCCAACAATAGACAAAATGGCGGCGGCTTTACCACGATTGGCAGTATGCTCAAACGCGGCAAATAACGCCATCACGCCCGCATACAGAAACGCCAAGATGAGCATAGAGGTCAAACGTGCATCCCAAACCCAGTAAGTACCCCAAGTGGGTTTCGCCCAAATAGAGCCCGTGATTAAGCTAATCACACAGAGCAAGAATCCTAGCGGAGCAAGCGCCTGTGCCACTAAGCTAGCCGTTTTTATTTTCCAAACCAAAAAAATGACCCCGAGCACTGCTAAGGCAAAATAGATGGAAATGGCGATACTGGCAGCGGGTACGTGAATAAAGATAATGCGGTAACTGTTGCCCTGCAGATAATCAGGTGGCGCAAAAGCGAGACCCCAGACACTACCGATCAACAGGCAAATACTGGCTAATATGGCTAACCACTTGACCCAAGGCGAAAAAATGCGAAAAAACTGCTTGGTACCCACAGTGGTCAAAAAGCCTTGCCAGATGCGCTGCCACAAGCTAGGAGATGAGACGTTATTCAAGTTGGGCATGGAAATAAACCTATTGGCACAGCGTATTGGTTGTAACCGATATAGCGCATCATGGGCGCGACTACCTGTTAACCTGCCGGCGTTAAACACTGGATAAAATCTACAAGTGATTGTTTGCTTAGTTAACTGACTATTATAGCAAAATTGCCAATTTTCAACATGCTGTTAATACAAAGGTTTTTTATAGCGTTTTTTATTACAAACTCTCAATACAGAGAGTTGTACATAACTTATGTCGTTTCTAATTCAGCCACGCCATTTTTAACGTCATGGCAATCACCCATGGCATCACCAAAACCGAGATAATACTGCCTGCTAGTAATAAAGCCAGTATCGGTAAGCCATTAAGACCAGTGGCAAATAAATCAACCGCTCCTGTGGCAAAAATCAACACTGGTAACTGCATCGGCAAAGCAATCAAAGGCACCAGCACCGCACCATTCTTTAATGACAGCGTCAAACTACTCGCGACCGCTGACAGCATCAAGAGCATCGGACTGCCCGTCACAATAGAAGCCATCAATATCCACGCCTCAAACCAACTAAGCTGAAACAAAGGCACGGCAAGTAAACTAAGCGCTGCAACAATACCACTACTAAAAATCCAATGGATAACCAAACGAATCAACACCCATAAGGGCAATGATGCTTTGGCAACGACCAATTGCGCCAGCGTGCCATTATCAAGGGCAGGCTTAAACAAACCATCGACACCCATGACCAGTGATAATAGAGCAGCAATCCAAACTGCCGACACGCCAAGGCGTTGCAATAGCGCAGGCTCGCTACCCACTGCTAGCGGAAATAGGGTGATAATGACTAAAAATAGCACTAGCGGATAAAGCCACTGCACGGCACCCTGTTGTTTGACTTGCCACTCGCGCCGCCATAACTGCATAAAGCTGATACCGCGCACCGCAGCTAAGTCAGTATTTGAGCTTTTATTCACTGTTTGTACTGGACCGTCTATTTCTATCATTTATTTGCTCTTCTACGGATGCTTGTGACACTTATACTGAGAGTATGCAAACTAGTATTCAAACCATATAATCGGACAAATCGAGCACTTGATTGGCAACACCAACGGCCTGATGACTGGTCATTAATATAGCGCCGCCAGCATTAGCAAAATCGCGCAATCTGTCTTCCATTCGCGCTACCATATCGACATCAAGGGCAGTAAAAGGCTCATCAAGTAGCCATAATGGTGTCACCTCAGAGGTCAATAAATATAACCTTGCAAGGGTGATACGGCGGGTTTGCCCAGCAGATAAATGGCTTGAGCTAATCGTCTCAAAGCCTTGTAATCCTACCCAAGTGAGGGCATCATCAATATCAGTAACGCTTGGGCTAATCCCATATAAATTTAGCAGAAAGGTCAGGTTTTGCGCGACCGTTAGATTTGGATGTATACCCAACTGGTGCGACACATACAAAGGCTGAATAGGTAAATTCGCTACTCCTTGATAATAAACCTCACCGCTTAACACTGGCAATAACCCAGCCAGCTGCATCAGTAAAGTGGTCTTACCAGTACCGTTGGCACCAATTAAATGGCAAATGCTACCAGCTGCCAGATTGAGTACTACCCCTTCACATAGAGGGGTTTCGCCGCGCTGAACGGTCAGCTCATCAAGCGCAAGTAAGGCGGTATTCAGAGCTGTCATCAAAACCTCTCATCATTTATTAAGCGGCAGTCAATATTCATCAAAAACACAGATGACGTTCATGGCATAATACTTTATGCTTACCCCACCCACACAGTATAACAAATTGTCGATTATTATGACCTCAAAACCTATGCAGACTTCAAAAGATAACCAAAATTTAGATATGCCAGCGCTAACCATAAATGGCTTAATCGAGGCACAAGTTGCCTTTATGCAGCAATGGTTACGCACACAAGCTGAACCGCTGTCGATGGAAGCGTGGCAATGGTTTGCTGCACAGCCATTAAATAAATATGTCAGCGCCGATGATTTGCAACAGCTGATTAATGACTGGCTACTCAATCAACCTATGACGGATGTGATACGTAAAGATATTCGCGATATCTTGCATACGATTATTTATCATCCAGTCAATGATAACGTGCCGTTGTCTGAGCTGGTCGATGACACTCAAGTTGAAACCCTTGCCAATTATGTCGGTAGCCACGATCAGCAGCGTAATATCTTGATTCATACATTGGTCGGCAACGAGACTTTTGCCGATTTGCTAACCCAAACGCTATATCATGCCATTAATGACTTTATGGAAACCACGCTGGATAAAGCGGGTGCTGCTGGTAAACTGATGAAATTTGGGCGCAGCTCTTTTGAAAAAGTGACCAATAGAAACCTTGACGAAAAACTGCAGGCGTATTTGCATCGTAATATTAAAGATTTAGCACGCCGCGCAGAAGCCAATGCGCAAGAGCATTTATCAAATGACGAAGTCGCGCGATTATTAATCACTGGTTGGGCGCGAATCAAAGACCAGCCTGTCAGTCATCTACAGACTTATCTGCGTGATGAACCTGACAACAGCAGTATCGGTCATATCGAAGCCAGCATTCAGCAAAGCTATAACCGCCTGCGCCAGTCACCTTACTTACACAGCCTTGTGGCAGCGAGCATCGATACTTGGTATGGCAATCATCAGTCAGATACTATTGCGACGGTAGTTTCGAGTCTTCGTATTGATGAGCAAGCCATGACTCAATTGAGTACATCGCTATTACCTGTGGTGCACGATGCCATTGAAAGCGAGTGGTTGACAGCACATACTCGTGAAATGTTACAAGCGTTTTATGAGCAACCGAATATCAAAAAAGGCTTAGCATTTAATGCCTAGTCATTTACTGTCTTGATGTATTTGTCTCAATTTTCCATATCATTCATTTATTTGACAGCACCATACTTATGAGTCAACGTAATACACTCAGCTTGTGGCAAAAACTCAAACAGTTACTGACTGGTTCAGCAGCGCAGGCTGATGAAATTGATATGATACAAACAGAGCCTCATGACATGTATAGTAGTGATACATATAGTAGTGATACAGATGATGAGGATACTAGTGACGCTCATGATGATACCGAAATCGATTCTCAATCTGATGTCAAAAACACAGGCGAATATTCAGAAACTGACGCCTTTAACTCGAGTGCCAGTCAACACGAAGCTAGCGACACGCCCATTATCGATTTTCTGAAACAGTACTTTAATGATAAGCAATGGCACTATACTCACTATCGACCCAAAAGCAGTGGCAACAAAAACAATGACCGTCAGCAATCGCATCACTTATCGCTTAGAATGCGCAATAAAAGTCTCGATTGCGGCTATTTGTTTCGCGTGCAAGAAAACAACAAGCTGCTGGCCGTCTATGGAATTTTGCCATTTTTGATACCAGAGAGTCATCAAAGCGCGGCGATGCTACTGATTACTCAAATAAATTATGACTTGCTAATCGGCAATCTAGAAATGGATGTCAATGATGGCGAAATACGCTACAAACACGCTATCGATGTCGAAGCGGTAGGCATCGGTAATGATGTTATCGAGCATTTATTACAAAGTGTCATCGCGATGACCACGGTCGCGAATGAGATATTTAGTGATTTGATCGATAATCAAAACCCTGCGGAAGACTTACCGACATTGCTGACCGAGCTACGTCAACAATCAGATTCTAGAACCTTCTTTTTGCCAACGCAATTTGTGCAGTAATGAACTGACTATCATAGCTATCCGTAGCTTTTACAATGTCTCATCTGTACCTTACTTTCAAAGCGCTTAAACCTATTTATCCTTAACATACTTTTCAAAAAAGACATCTTCTAACACTATGCTAAAAATTGCTTACTCTGATATTTTTCGATATTCTGTGCCTGAAAAACACCGCTTTCCTATGCAAAAATACACCATGATTCCTGAGCGGCTATTGGCTGAAGGCACTATCAGTACCGAAAACTTTTTTGCCCCTGCACGTTTGAGCGAAGATGAAATTTTGACCACGCATACTGCGGACTACTGGTATCAGCTGAAAACCCAAACGCTACCACGAAAGGAAGCGCGAGCCATTGGCTTTGAAATGACACCAGAGCTGGTAGAGCGTGGGCGTTATATTGCTCATGCCACTTATGAATGTGCATTATATGCGCAGCAATATGGCGCGGCGATGAATGTCGCAGGTGGCACGCATCATGCGTTTGCTGATCATGGCGAAGGGTTTTGCGTATTTAATGATGTTTGTATCGCGAGTAATTTATTATTAAATCGCGGACAAGCGCAAAAGATTTTGGTGATCGATTTAGACGTCCATCAAGGCAATGGCAATGCCAGTATTATGATGGATGAGCCACGCGTTTTTGTGTTTAGCATGCATGGCGCAAAGAACTATCCATTTCGAAAGCAAGTATCAGATTTGGATATTGAGCTAGACAATGATACTGGCGATGTGGAATATTTGCAGTTACTAGAGGCGACATTACCACGTTTGATTAGCGACGTTGCGCCAGATATGATATTTTATCAATCCGCTGTCGATGTGCTGGCAACTGATAAATTAGGAAAGTTAGGGCTGACGATAGAGGGTTGTAAAGCGCGTGATGAATATGTATTACGCCAAGCAAAAGCCGCTAAAATTCCTATCGCTATCGTGATGGGTGGTGGCTATTCAGAAGATATTGAAGATGTGGTTGAGGCGCACTGTAATACCTTTCGTTTGACGCAACAGATATTTTTTAATGAAATAACAAAATAACGCGCGCATAGAGTAGTATCTAAAAAGCCAGCTGCCTCGCGAGCTATCTTATAAAAATGCCATAACTCCCTGCCAGCCGACACGAATACCAAGCACGGTAAGTATCAATAAAATAAGCTGACGAAAGCGCGCTTGGGGCAAATAGCGACGCAAGCGGATACCAACTAAAAGCGCAGCAATCGATAGTACACTAAGCAGAGTAATCAGCTGCCATTCACCACTGCTGAGCGCCATAATAGGCTCACGTAATACAATTATTTGAGCAATTTTACCCAAAAAATAGCACATGTTACCAACTTTAGCGATGGTATTTTTATCATCGCTGGCAGACAGTAGATACATCATCAATATGGTCGACATGGCATTGGTCGAGCCACCAATCACCCCTGCACTAAAACCAACGATGATTAACACAGGCTTGGTAGCAGGTAGACGGAGTTGCTTACCAAGCAAGCTGCTTATGACATAAAAACCAATAACCGCTGCCAATAGTAATAAAATATAGGCGCTGTCGACCCATAGTAAGAGCTTCGCGCCTAGAATACTACCGAGTAAGCTGGTCAACGCCAGTAACCAATAGCGCCTGCCGTAATAGATGAAATTTTGCCAGATTGTGCGCCCGCCACCCGCGAGCCAAGTCATGGCATTAAGCAATAACGACGGAAAAATAACCAACACAATAGCATGTGGTAACGGGTAGATACTAGCAAGCGCAGTGGTCGTCACCAACGTCACACCTAACCCACTAATACCGTGTAGCAACGATGCCAGTGCAAAGATTACCATCAATACCAACGTCTGGGTGCTATCACTATCCATCATATTAGCCATAAAAATTAAGACCTAATGTCTGGATTAATAGTGACATAACTAGGCATTGTGACCATTGTGGCGTTGCCATATTGTCTCACCAATGATGCCAACCAACTGCTCGGCAATCTTATCTTTGCTCGCCTTCTCAAGTGTGACGCTATCGTGCTCATAACGCTCTGAGAAAAATACCTGCATGGCATTGTCATCGCTAGCAAAACCAATGTCTGCTCGTGAAACATCATTACAAGCGATCAAATCTAAATCTTTAGACACCAGTTTGCCACGAGCATAGCGCTCGATATCTTGCGTTTCTGCCGCAAAACCAACGACAAACAGCGCTGGATGAGCAAGCGAAATCGTCGCTAAAATATCAGGGTTTTTGACCAAACTCAGCGTCATCGCATCTTGGGTTTTTTTAATTTTTTGCGGGGCAGCTTCTTCAGTACGATAATCAGCGACAGCAGCCGTGGCGATAAAGATATCCGCCATTACATTTTGATTCTCGCTATGAGCATGCTCCTCATCATCAATCTCATGGCTGTGGTTATGACTGTGGCTATGATCATCGCCGCAATCACACTCGCCATGATGTTCATGTTGATGGCTATGGTCGTGATCGTGATCGTGAGAATGGTCGTGCTCATCTTCAGGCACATACTGTAGCGCACTGTGCGTACCATCCACGCACTGCTGCGCCGCCATCAGCATCTCTTTAGCCGACAATACATCAATACGTGTGACATTCAGCGGTGTCGGCAGTGCCACTTTGCCGCCCGCAATCAAGATAACGTCTGCACCAGCAGCCACACACGCACATGCTAATGCAAAGCCCATCTTGCCAGTAGAGTGATTGGACAAGTAACGCACCGGATCGATAGCTTCTACCGTCGGTCCTGCAGTAATCACCACGCGTTTACCGGCCAATAATTGCGGCGTGGTTTGCATGGCGTTAAATAATAACACTTCTGCCAATAGCTGCTCAGGTTCAGGCAAACGCCCTGCTCCCACATCACCGCAGGCTTGCTCGCCACTAGCAGGCGCAATAATTTGATAATTCATATCGCGCAGGGTTTGTACATTGAGATTGACCGCAGGGTGCGCCCACATCTGCTGATTCATGGCTGGCGCAATGATGACTGGTGCCGCCGTTGCCAGGCATACGGTTGTCAATAAATCATCAGCCATGCCCATCGCGAGACGCGCCAGCGTATTGGCAGAGGCTGGGGCAATGATGATTAAGTCCGCCCATTTCGCCAATTCGATATGCCCCATGCCCGCTTCTGCTTTTTCATCGAGTAATGAGATATGCACCTCATTGCCAGTCAAAGCTTGCAGGGTCAGTGGCGTAATAAAAGCTTGTGCGCCTGTGGTCATAATGACACGCACCTCAAAGCCTGCCTTGATTAATAGGCGGGCAAAGATAGCAGATTTATAAGCGGCGATACCGCCAGTGATAGCAAGCACAATATTGGACATAAGCATGGCATCAATAAAAAGTTGAAAGATAAAATTGCGCTTATAGTAACAATTATGAGATAAGTTGGGTAAGAATTTCCGTATTTACTCAATATATCTGGCAGCAATCCATTCTCAAGGAGTGACAATGGCGATTAAAGACTGGCATGAAGATGATAGACCACGTGAAAAACTACTAAAATTTGGGGCAGCTCATTTATCTGATGCCGAGATATTAGCGATATTTCTGCGCACAGGTACGCAGTCACAGTCAGCTATCGAATTGGCGCGTCATTTGATCGAGCAATTTGGTAGCTTGGCAGAATTATTGGCGGCGCCGCAAGAAACTGTACTGGCTTGTCATGGTATTGGTCCTGCTAAATACGCGCAGATATTGGCCTCACTTGAGATGGGCACGCGTTATTTGGATAGTCAGCTTAAAACTGGTCACGCACTTGGGCGCTCGCAAATGGTCAAAGACTATATCAGTACTCAGCTGCGCGGGGAGCATCGCGAAGTCTTTGCGGTACTTTGCTTAGACAATGCGTTAAATCTCATTAATTTTGAGATACTGTTTACTGGCGGCATCTCCTCTTGCTCCGTCTGTATCAAACACGTTCTGCGTCATGCCTTGAGTCACGCCGCCAGCCAACTCATCGTCGCACACAATCATCCGCATACCGATGCGACCCCTTCAACGGCAGACAATTTATTAACTTACGAGCTAAAGAAAGCCTGCGATTTAATCGATTTATCCTTGGTAGACCACATCATTGTCGGACGCAATGAGACATTATCTTATGCCGAAAGCTGCTTAGCACCTTTTGGATAACTGATTACGACTGTTATTTTTGCCTATATGAGAAAATCTTGATACATATAATCGACACAGCGTAGCATTTTAGCTATTGATAGTTATCGGCAACTGTTTCATATTGATGGCTAAATTTGTCTTTTATTTGTCTGTCACTGGTTAGACAGTTATCAAAGCCACTTTTGTAAAATGCTCAACAAATTAAAATTGATCATAAAATATGCTACAAAATCCATAACGGCTCATTGGTTTAATTTGGTCACCAGACCTTTAAACATCAGCAAAAATAACAACAAGATTTATTCAAATACTTTAATACACACATTTTTCGCGCTTTTGGTTTAGCGTTATAAAAGGAGACAGTCATGGCAATTGGCTTATTTATTTTGGCAATCATTATTCAATTAGCCATGGTTTTGGCCATCTTTTTATTGTCCCTATCACGAGTCACAGGCAGTATCGTTGCCCTAGTTACCGTCCTTGTCACCGCCTTTATCAGTCCTTGGTCGCTCATTTTGGGTATACCAATCGCTTTACTTTGCATCGTTTTGCTCGTCGCCCCTATTCGTCAGTCACTGATTACCAGACCTGTTTACAAGACTTTGGGCGGGGCAATGCCGAGCATGAGCGATACCGAGCGAGAAGCACTCGATGCGGGTACCAGCTGGTGGGAAAAAGAGCTGTTTATGGGTGCGCCTAACTGGGATACTTTTGCTCAATATCCCTATCCAGAGCTGTCGGCAGAAGAGCAAAGCTTTATTGATAATGAAGTAGAGGTACTATGCGCCATGCTTGATGAATGGAAAATTCAGCATGAAGACAAAGAGCTGTCGCCTGAAGCATGGCAATTTATCAAAGCCAATGGGTTTTTAGGCTTAATCATTCCAAAAGAGTTTGGTGGTTTAGATTTTAGCTCTTATGCACAAAGTCGTATCATGAGTAAAATCGCTTCGCGTTCGCCGACCGCTGCGGTTACCTGTATGGTGCCAAACTCGCTCGGCCCTGGTGAGCTGTTGATGCATTATGGTACAGACGAACAAAAACAGCGTTGGCTACCCGGTCTTGCCAAAGGTGACGAGGTGCCTTGCTTTGGTTTGACGGGTTCAGAAGCAGGTTCCGATGCTGGTGCGATTCCAGATACAGGGGTGGTTTGTTATGGTACGCATGAGGGCGAGCAAGTGCTCGGTTTGCGTATGAATTTTTCTAAGCGCTGGATTACTTTGGCACCTATCGCCACGGTCGTGGGTTTAGCATTCAAGATGCACGATCCCGAAGGTTTGCTTGGCAATCCTGATAAGACTGATTACGGTATCACTTGTGCACTTGTTCCTGCCAGCCATAAAGGCGTCATCATAGGACCACGTCATAACCCAATCGGCTCGCCATTTATGAATGGTACAGTCGATGGTAAAGACGTCTTTATTCCACTGGATTACATCATCGGCGGCGTCGAAAATGCGGGTCGCGGTTGGCGTATGCTGATGGAGTGCTTAGGCGTTGGTCGCGGCATCTCTTTACCAGCCTTATCAACTTCAGCCAGTGAGATGACATATCTGTCTGTCGGTGCTTTTGCCAAAGTACGTGAACAGTTTAAAATCTCTGTTGGTAAGTTTGAAGGCGTCCAAGACGCTACCAGCCGCATGGCCAGTAACACCTATATGCTAGAGGCCTTTCGTCACCTCGTTACCTGTGGTCTGAACCAAGGCGGCACACCATCAGTGATGACGGCAATGGCAAAATACTATGCGACTGAGACTATGCGCAGTGTGGTTAATGATGGTATGGATGTGGTTGGTGGACGCGCAGTACAGATGGGTCCACGTAACTTTTTGGCCACACCTTATCAGGCAATTCCAGTATCTATCACGGTTGAAGGCGCAAATATCTTGACGCGCTCGCTCATGATATTTGGTCAAGGCGCGATGCGTTGCCATCCTTATCTCTTTGATGAGCTGCAATTGCTGCAAAGCGAAGATAAAGAAGGCGCACTCAAACAGTTCGACACGCTATTTTTTAAACATTTGGGTTATACCTTTAATCGCGGCGCAAAGGCATTTGTCGCAGGTTATGTCGGTGGCAGTAATCATGCACCGAGCTTCGCTGACAGCTTTACTCGTCCCTATTACAAACACATCAACCGCCTGAGCGCAAGCTTTGCCTTAACGGCTGATATGGCGTTAGGGTTGCTCGCTGGTGACTTAAAACGTAAAGAGATGCTGTCTGGACGCTTAGCTGATATTCATAGCCATTTATTCATTAGCACTGCTATTTTGCAGTTTTATGAGCATGGTACTAAATCAGCTTCCGAACGCTTGCATGCTGAGGTTGCCTTACAAAATAGCTTATATACCATTCAAGAAGCTTTTGAAGCCTTTTTTGCAAACTTCCCTAATCGTATGGCGGCCAGTTTGGTCAGTTTTGTGACTTTTCCTAGCGGCTCTATCTTTACGCCGCCAAGCGATGAGCTCAAACGCAAGTTGGGCGATGCTTTTATGGATGACTTTGAAGCCAACCCGTTCCGTGATTATCTTAAAACCATGGTCTATTATAATACTGAAGCCGATGATGTCACTGGACGTATGGAACACGCTTATCAAACGCTACTGAGCATCGAGCCATTATGGCAGAGGTTTAAAAAAGCTGAACACAAGGACAGTTTTGAAGGGCTTACTTTTGAGGATCATGTGGTATATGCCAGCCAAAACGGCGATATTACCAAAGAAGAAGCTGAAGTGCTTATTCAGTATAACGCCATACGCTTTGACTCATTATTGACTGACGTGTTCGATAAACATTTATTGCATGCCCAAGAGCGCACCAATCCACACAGCCTTGATAATGCCGTACAGCAATTAACGGACTATGCACAATTGAAAAATGACGCGCAAGCCAGAAATGGTATTGCGACAAATATGACAGCTGAAAATGATGTCGACACTAATGATTTGGCTACGCCCGTCAGTACAGACAAACCAACTGGCGATGCCAACCCCAATCATGGTTATGAGAGTGACGGTGATGTAGAAATGGTCAAAGAGCAAGATACCATTGAGGAGGTACGTTCACAGACCGATTTTGATGAGTCTGAGCCTGAGGTGGAAGCACTAGATCATCGCCACCGTGACGCAGAGTCACACTTAAGTGAACGCATGAGTAACAACCATCGTCTGAATCAACATAATGCTGACGACCTAGAGCCTTCTGAAATATCTGAAGATGCAGAAAATGTGAAGGATGATATAGACAAGCCTGCCGCTACTGATCCTAAATGGCAGGATGGTCTACGCCGTGATGAAAGTGACGAAGTTTAAAATAAAAAGCTTGGATAATTCGTAAAATGACAAGCTTTGAAACAATAGGCTTCGAAACAATAGGCTTCGAAATAATAGGCTTCGAAATAATAGGCTTCGAAATAATAGGCTTTGAAATAACAAGGCACAAAAGAATCAGGCTTAAAATATTTAAAAAACAATAGATGTTAAGGCTGCTATAGTCGATTCAATTTAAAAGTAGTACAAGGCAACCGAGTGTAGATGTATATTTAATACTTCAAGCGAGGTTAACGCAGTAATACTTTTATAGTGGAATGACTATAGAAGCCTTGCACGATACATTCTGATCATCCACTTAGAAAAGACTGCCCCATTTGAGCAGTCTTTTTTTAGTTATGAATCGCCATTTTTAACCATTAAGGCGTGTTTGATGATTCAACCATGACACTGACAGAGACTGTTTTTTAGGCAGTTCGACGTTAAAAATAGTAAGTCTGTTCATTCTAAGCGTCTACTTTTAACAATGAAATGGCAAAAAACAGCCCTGTCTCCCTCTATTAATATTGGAAATAATACTAAATTCTCCCAGCTCCATATAAGAAATGTGTTATAAAACTAATTAAGGCATGAACATTACCGTCATTTTATGCCTTGTCTGGAACAGTTTTAGCGATCAGCAGTATCTAGTTTTAAATGTTCAACACACCTTAATATTGGTCAATATGCCTTGTCATTTAACTACTTTACTCGCGAAAAATTCGGCACAGACAACTTAACTATTGATTTATATTACCTTAGTCATAAAAAAACGTTGCAGTATCCTTAACAATTATTTTATATTGTGCCCCGAAAACGTGACACTAAGTGGAAGTTGAAAGAATTTAATAGACGTAGCAAGAGCGGTGATAATAATGGCAACAATCACATTGATGTGAGCAGCCTATCTATTCGCTACTGGGGCACGTACACAAAGGATATAAGTTATGTGGAAAAATATGGGACTGACCGGCAAGATTATTGTCGCTATGGTACTCGGTATCATACTGGGATTGTTTATAAACTATTCAGGACTGAACACTGAAGGCGGTTTCATTCATACGTACATTACTAATGGCTTCCTCGCCATTGTCGGCAAGCTATTTGTCAACTCGCTCAAAATGCTAGTCGTGCCTTTGGTGCTGATCTCACTGATTTGCGGTGTTTGCGGTATTGGGGATATTCGTTTGCTTGGTCGCATCGGCACCAAGACATTTCTTATTTATATGATGACAACAGCTCTGGCTATCGCAACAGCGATTGGGCTTGGCGTGCTATTTGGTATCGGTAAAGGCATGAATATCGAAACCGAAGCGGCATTTGAAGCAGCATCAGCGCCGCCTCTACTTGATGTTTTCTCTAACATTATCCCATCAAACCCCATCAGTGCGATGGCAAATGGTGATATGTTATCGATTATTTTCTTTGCTATTTTGATCGGTGTTAGTATCTTGATGGTGGGTAAACCTGCCAAAGGCTTAGTGCAGAGCTTAGAATTAATCAATGAAGTCATCTTAAAAATGGTGACCATCATTATGAATCTTGCGCCTTATGGTGTATTTGCTCTATTGACCAAAGCGATGGCAGAGTTGGGTTTAGACTTGATTTGGTCACTGCTCGGTTATGTGGCGGTATTGGTCGGCTCATTGGCATTCCATTTCTTTGTCACTATGATGATTGTACTCAAAGTCTCTTCAGGCTTATCCATCAAAACCTTTTTGGCAAAAATGCGTGAAGTTCAGATTTTTGCTTTTAGTACTTCAAGCTCGAACGCGACAATTCCTATTACCTTGCGTACAGTCACCAAGCGTATGGGTGTAAACAACTCAGTTGCTTCATTTACTGTTCCGTTTGGTGCGACCATCAACATGGATGGTACCGCCATCATGCAAGGTACTGCGACCATCTTCATTGCCAATATTTATGGTATTGACTTGGGCGTGACTGAGTATCTGACTGTCATTCTAATGTCCGTCTTGGCTTCCGTCGGTACCGCTGGTGTACCGGGTGTTGGTCTGATTATGCTGTCCATGGTATTTGCCCAAGTGGGTCTACCTATCGAAGGTATTGGCTTAATCTTAGGTGTGGATCGTATCCTTGATATGTTACGTACCGCAGTGAACGTCGGTGGTGATGCCGCTGTGACCGCTATTGTGGCAAAATCAGAAGGCAAAATGGATTTGGCTATTTATAACGATCCTAACGCTGGCGCAAAAGACGTGTTCGATGGTCACATTGATGAAGACAATGAGCGTGAATTCTCTGAAGTCTTTAGTGATGGGATCATGGGCAGTGAGTACGATGATATCGATCGTCGCCGCTAGGCACTCGCATTGAATAGATTTTGATAATTTATTAACGATATAAAAAAAACCTCAGTCATATTGGCTGAGGTTTTTTTTATATCGTTAAATATATTTTCTTGATAGACAGTAATCAACCAAAAACGTATTTGGTTATCATCGCCAAGCACACCAATACAATCACCGGACGAATCAGCTTACTACCACCTTTGACCACCATATGAGAGCCAAAATATGCACCAATCGTTTGTCCAACCATCATTGCCAGCCCTACTTTCCACAAAACATTACCACCCAAAATAAAGAATATTAACGAGCCAATATTGGTCGATAAATTCAATACCTTTGCTGCGCCTGTCGCTTCGATAATTTGCCGACCACGCAACGCCACGTTGCCGAGCGCAAAAAACATCCCTGTGCCTGGTCCAATATAACCATCATAAAAACCAATTAACGGTGCAACCACTTTTTGCCACTTACCTTCTGAGATACGCGGCGCGGCTTCTACTTCACCGAGTCGAGGCGCAAACAAGGTATAAATCCCAATAGCCGCAATCAAAAACGGAATTAGTGTTTCAAGCAGATCCGGCGGCGACATCTGTACGGCGATAGTACCGATAACAGAACCGATAAAAGCGCCTATAATAGCCACTTTAATACGCTGCGGTTTGACCACCCCTTTCCTAATCATCGTAATAGAAGCTGCTAACGCACCTGACGCGGCTTGTAGCTTATTGGTACCGAGTGTCAGCACTGGTGGAATATTAGCAAGCAACATGGCGGGAATCGTCAATAATCCGCCACCACCAGCAATGGCATCAATAAAGCCTGCCAACGCTGCCACAGCGGTAAGCATTAATATAACCTCTAACGAAAGCGATAAATCCATGACGCTGACCTGTAAATTTTATGATGAAAAATAAGAAAGTCCTAAAAACTGGCTGTAGGAACTGAGAATAAATTATCACTATCAGTATTGCTACCAACTTTGCTATTTATTAGCCAATAGTAGTAGTACTGCTGATATGTATCAAAGCTGTGACATAACATCACAAAATGCTGCTCATTATAAAGATAAAACGCTAAAAAAAGCCAAAAACGTAAAAAAGTCTGCTAGATTTGTCTAAAGGCTCAATAAGCCTCTAAAATAAGCAGTGATCGATTAAAAATATTTAATGAGTTATCACGCTTTTGTCTGTTCTATCGACTTTATAATATCGCTATTATTGAGGTGACAAGCGGCACTTATAACTTTTGGTTGACGTATTTTGTTGTCTATATCAATAAGAGTATGAGAAACTGTTGCTTTCTATCATGTCTTTATGAGTCGTGACATAGATTATTTGAGGTTATTGGATTATTTTATAATTCGTGTTTAGTAAATTGTATTTAGCAAATGAGGATGATATGGCAATACGCAGGATTAAAGCATTTTTTGAATTTGAGGCAGCGGGCGGTATCGTCTTAGCATTGGCTGCCATTGCTGCAATGATTATTGCCAACTCCCCTCTTAATGTGTGGTATGAAGGCTTTATTCACGCACCCGTTGCCATTCAAATCGGTGAGTTCGCTATCGCTAAAGACGCTCATCACTGGATCAATGACGGTTTGATGGCGATTTTCTTTTTCTTAGTGGGACTTGAGCTAAAACGTGAAGTCTTAATCGGCGAGCTGTCTAACGTCAAGCAAATCATCCTGCCAGCTGGTGCGGCACTCGGTGGCATGATCATGCCAGCGATTGTTTATCTGCTCTTTAACTATAACGAGCCTGAGTTTTGGAAAGGTTGGGCGATTCCAGCCGCGACTGATATTGCTTTTGCCCTAGGTATTTTGAGCTTGTTAGGCAACCGCGTTCCCAACTCCTTAAAAGTATTTTTAGTATCGATTGCGATTTTTGATGATATTGGCGCAATTTTAATCATTGCTTTATTTTATACCAGTGATTTGTCATTAGAGTCATTAGCAGTGGCAGGTCTATGCCTACCCTTTCTATACCTTCTTAATCGTCGCAACGTCACCAGCATCACGCCTTATCTGCTAATCGGTGTAATCATGTGGATTGCGGTACTCAAATCTGGCATCCATGCCACCTTGGCTGGGGTGGTCTTAGCCCTATTTATTCCTATGTTTGATCGTACTGATCCTGAGCATTCACCACTAGAAGAGCTAGAGCACGATCTACACAATACCGTTGCCTTCGGTATCTTGCCGTTGTTCGCGTTTGCCAACTCAGGTATATCCCTCAAAGGTGCAGGCTTCGCTGAGCTGTTCCATTCAGTACCACTTGGTATTGCAGCCGGTTTATTCATCGGTAAGCAACTGGGCGTGATGTTCATGTGCTGGTTGATATTTAAGCTTGGCATCTCAACCATGCCAAGAGGCATGAACTATAAGCAGATTTACGGTGCAGCCTTACTTTGTGGTGTTGGTTTCACCATGAGTCTGTTCATCGGCGGCTTGGCATTTGCTGGTGACACAGCCTTATTCGATGAACGCCTAGGTATTATTATGGGTTCAATCGTCTCTGGTATTGCCGGTTATCTCATGCTTAAAGTCAGCCTAAAAGACAATGCAAGCGGCACATCAGTCGATCTGACTCGCCCTCATTAATAGGACAACAAGCCACTTAAAGGCGATTTAGCTTATCGGTGGCTTATTATTTGATAGTTCACGAGTTTTGATATCCGGACATAATTGATTAAAAGTATGTTTCATCAGCTATGTTCGGGCTTGCATCAATAGCCATGGAAAAGGTAATCATGCGACAGTTTGCACCGCGGCCTTCGTTAATGTTAGCTATCCTTGGTAGCATTGTTTTACTATCAAGCTGTGCCACGCTCTCTAAGCAGGAGTGCCTCATTGGTGACTGGCAGGCTATTGGCTATAATGATGGCGTGGCAGGTTACCAATCAGACCGTCTCGCATCACATGCCAAAGCCTGTGCCAAGGCCAGTGTTGCCCCCAACTATCTAGCATGGGAGCGCGGTCGCCAGCTGGGGCTTAAGCAATACTGCACGACCAGTAATGCATACAATGTCGGTCGACGCGGACGTCAGCTCAACAATGTCTGTCCAATAACCTTGGCGAATACATTGCAAACTGCCAATCAAAAAGGCTTAGACTATTACACCTTAGACAGTCAGCTAGACGAAGACAAGCGCCTAATAGAAGCCTACCAAGAAGAATTTGATCAGCTAGAAAGTGGGGCGATGCTAGACTTTGCTAATGAAAAAGAAGCGCGCGCGCGATTGCTGTCATTAGCCGACGAGCTACGTAAAGCCAAGCGCCGTATGAATACCATGCAAAGACAATTAGAAGCTCTAAACCAGTCAAATAACTATTAATATTATTGGCTTTGTGAAATGATCTAATAGGAAAGCATTTGGTAAGAAAGCATTTAGTAAAAAGGCATTTAGTAAAAAGGCATTTGATAAATATGGATTCAATCAACATAACTGATAAACAGACGGCCGATACTTTGAGTCACCAACAACCCTCAATAAAACCTTATCAGCGTCACGGACGGACGACCGCGATTGATGACCATAGCGACCTGCAAGTCTTAAAGCGCATTAGACGTTATTTGCTGCCAAAAGATTTTGTTATCTCGCAAGATTTATTAAATGAAATAGTAACGGGCTACGATATTGGCGATTCACTGGCAGATGCGTTGGCCGCTGATAGCATTCGTTTTGCAAAACCTTTACAGCAAGTTATTATCAGCGACAACAGCAATAACCTAGACTCTGACCTCGCAAATAACCCTGCATTTAACGCTTTGACTGAACAATTTAGCCGTCATCCTGATTGGTTCAACCCCAAGCTCGCCCAAATCGGCGCGGTTGCCTATCGGCGCTATCCACTGATGTTGATTTGGCTATTACGTAATGTCGCCCTGATGGCAGGCTACAGCATTCCTGCCCTCTCCCTGCCGCTCATTCAGACAGGTGCATTGATGCATGATGCCCTGCCGCGCCTGATGCGTACTTACGCTTATATCCTAGCTGTCTCTGAACATCCACTATTACATAAGTCGAATACGAGTGCACGCAATACCCATCAGCCTATCCAGCAAGTATTGGCGATTGGTTCTGAAGGTTGGCGGCAATCGATCAAAGTGCGGCAAATTCATACTTTAGTACGGCAAAATTTGCTCAAAGGTAAAGGCCATGCTGCTAAAGGCGTCATACCAAATGCCGACCAACACCATAACCCAGATGGCAGCTGGAATACCGCCTATTGGGGTCTTCCTATCAACCAAACCGATATGATTGCTACTCATTTGCAGTTTTCATTGTTGATTATGCGCGGCTTACGGCTGCTTGGTGCACGCATCAGCACTGAAGAAGCAGAAGGTATCCTGCATCTATGGAATCTTGCCAGCTATTGGATGGGCGTTGACTTAGATCGCCTGCCAAAAGATGAAACCGCTTGTTGGGAGTGGCTCTATACCTATTTATCAATTCAGCAGCTTGATTTTAAAATGGGACAGCCATTAGCCAAAGCTCTGCATGATTTGCCGCGTCAGCTGATGGGCGAAGACAATCGGCGGGGGCGTTTCGTTGAGATGGTCAATGCTAGCGTGACCCGTACCTTGGTCGGCGATGATATCGGCGATGGGCTGGATTTGCCAAAATCAAAAATCCGCTTTGGCGTCTTATCATCGGTGCCGATTCTCTTTGCCCTTGATACGGCACGCCAACACAATCAAACGATAGCCGAAAAACTAGAAGCCTTCCGCGCCAAACGCCAAGATAATATGAATTGGTGGCTAAAGAAAAACGACGAATATTATAAGTAAGGAATTATAAATAAAGCCTAGTAAATAAAAAAATGAATAAGGATTAGACGTCAGTCGCCTTACGGATTAATTTCGCGTATTTTGGATGCGATAATACCACTCAAGCTGGCGATCAAAGCCTGTTTCTAACAAGCTGGCAATGACTCGTCCTGTCAGACCCCAAACCGTCTCACCATCCACTTGCCAGCTAGGCGTGAGAATGGTCGCGATCTTATCTTGCATTGCATATTCTACCGCATACTCGACAGTAGGCTGAGTCAGCAAGGTTTCAAAATCTGCCCAAAAAATGCGCGAGATTTCGCCAAGCTCAGGTACTAATAATAAATCGGGCGCAATCAGCGCCACAATAGGACGCACACTCATACCGCTTTTGGAGGTTTGAATGGGCAATTGACCAATTAGCTGGACTTTATTAGGTGGTAGTGCGGTCTCTTCACAGGCTTCACGCAAAGCGGTAACGACATTATTACCGTCGCCTGCGTCATGTTTACCACCAACGCAAGAGACCTCGCCAGCATGGCTGTTCATGTGCGCAGCGCGGCGTGTCAGTAGCAGTTTTGGATGGCGTTCATGGGTAATGGCAACCAATACCGAGGCATCGGCAATGGGTGTTTGATACAAGCTATCTAGAATGCGAGTGCTACGAGAAGTGCTAGCATCATACAGCGCAGGACTGGTGACGGCATTTAAGGTCTCATGCTGTACCCGTTCCGCCAGCGTTCTAATAGTGGGATAACGAATAAAATCCGGCACAGCGACTGAAAACTCATCAAAACGTAGCGACTGCGGGGGAAGTAACATGATTATTGCCCTATATTTTTATTAGAATTAAGCATCGGATGGTGGAGCTTATCTCTCGCAATGTGTACAACGCTTGCGCCAGTGTTATTGCTACGCATATCGCATCTATATGCTGGCCTCCATTCATTCATCGTCATGCTTGGCGACGTAAAGTGGCATTTTTTAATACTCCCTACTCTGATAAATGTGCGCGCTTTGCTGGTTGCCCTTACTTAGAACAACACCAGTCGCGGCAGCCATTACTGTCGTTATAAGTAAAGCTATCATTCAATAGTTAGCGTGAGTCTAGCCTAGCGCAATCTTATCGTGACTGCTTATACTTTATGTGACTGTCCTGCTCTGCCTGCTGATGCATTCATTAATAGCAATCGTAGCCGTAAGCAGTTGCGCAAACCTGTGTGCTTGTTATTATCACTGCCAGTGTGATGAGAATTTGTGTTATCTTAGGATTAACAGCTATGATCACATAACATCTGATAAGCTAAAGTCATACTATTTTATAAAATAAGAATCATAATTCTTCAAAGAATGACAATCCTTTTTCTCATTTCTATTTATCATGTAGATTTATCATTAAATAAGGCAGTTGATATGCGCTATTGTTTACAATGCGGTCATGAAGCGGAACGCAAAATACCAGCCACGGATAATATCCCACGCTTGGTATGCCCCAATTGCCACTATATTCACTATGAAAATCCAAAAGTGATTTGTGGCTCACTCGTTGTGCATAAGCATCGGGTACTGCTATGTCGCCGCGCGATCGAGCCACAGTATGGCTTATGGACACTGCCAGCGGGCTTTATGGAAAATGGCGAAACCATGGCAGAAGGGGCCGCTCGTGAAAGTTTTGAAGAAGCAGAAGCGGTCGTCATCAATCCGCATTTATATTGCTTATATGATATTCCTGATATCGGGCAAATCTATAGCATCTATATCACTGAGCTAAAAGACGGCGCTTATGGCATCGGCTCTGAAAGTCTTGATTGTGCGTTATTTACCGAAGAAGACATTCCATGGGACAAACTTGCCTTTGAAGCGGTACGTCGC
Organism: Psychrobacter sp. TWR1-1-1; assembly: GCF_049895865.1. NCBI lineage: Bacteria > Pseudomonadati > Pseudomonadota > Gammaproteobacteria > Moraxellales > Moraxellaceae > Psychrobacter > Psychrobacter sp. TWR1-1-1. Next base: position 74,373 of record NZ_JAFCTE010000005.1, read on the forward strand.
ACCCTAAAAAGCTACTTTGCTGACCGCAAGCAATACGATAACCATGAAAATTTCCCTATTCATCAGGATATCATCGGTAAAGACCAAGCGATCAAGCGCTACTAGCCCTAAGCATATAAAAAATAACCTTATAAAAAATCGACTGCTTTACAAAAGTGGTTGGTAAAAACCATTGATAAGTCTTATGCTAAGTTTTGAATATAGCCACTTATCAATGGTTTTTTATTGTCTGAAGTTGATCGTTTAAGCCGACTTGCGAGAATATTATGCTGACTTTATTGCAACGCTCTTTACCTCTATTACCACTGACCATCGCCATGACTCTAACCAGTATAAGTATCACCAGCCATGCGGAAGATGCACGGTTAACCGCCAAACAATCCGACCCACAAACGCTTGGCTGGATGCAAGGTTTTCCGCCGCCTGCCGATAAACTGATTACTCAACCTTCCTCTAATTTTTTTAGTTTTCCCAAGCTGCGTTGGACGGTCTGTCATATCCGTGAATTGATGCCCACTACTGACGTCAGTCGCGGTATCGGCGCGCCTTCCAAGCTCAGCTATGCGTTAGACAAAAACATCGATGCCATCACCTTTATGCCTACTAACAGTAAGCGCCCGATGACTTGGAAGCAATCACTGGATGCCAATTATACTGACGGCATTATGGTCATGCATCATGGCAAGGTGGTATACGAGCGCCAAAACGGCTGCCTCAATGAGCTGGGCAATCATGCGGCGATGTCGATGACCAAATCAATGACTGGGCTGTTAGCAGAAATCCTCGTGACCGAAGGTAAGCTTGACGATAAAGCCTTGGTGGCGTCTATCATTCCAGAGCTCAAAAACAGTGGCTTTGGTGATGCAACCGTACGCCAAGTCATGGACATGACCACAGCGCTCGATTATAGCGAAGACTATGCCGATCCTAATGCCGATATCTGGAAGTATTCAGAAGCGGCAAGCCCATTACCAAAACCGAAAGATTATAAAGGACCCAATGGTTACTTTGAGTACCTGCAAACAGTTAAGAAGAACGGCGAACATGGGGAAGCATTCAACTATCGCACCATCAATAGCGACGCGCTAGGTTGGATTATTTCGCGTACGACTGGTAAAGCGGTGAATGAATTACTCTCGGAACGCATCTGGCAAAAAATCGGTGCTGAACAAAGCGCATATATGACGGTCGATGCTAAAGGTACGCCGTTTGCTGGCGGCGGTCTTAGTGCAGGTTTGCATGATATGGCACGCATTGGTAGCTTGATGCTCAATAAAGGTGAGATTAATGGTGAGCGCTTATTCCCAGCTGCGGTCGTTGATAATATCGAAGCGGGTGGCGATAAAGAGGCTTTTGCGAAAGCCGATTATAAGCAGCTGACTAACGGCAGCTACACAAGCATGTGGTGGTTATTTAATAACCCCACGCCCATTTATGCGGCACGCGGCGTCCACGGTCAAACTGTCTATGTGGATCCAGCAGCCGATATGGTCATCGTTCGTTTTGCGTCATATCCGGATGCTAGTAACGGTAAAATCGACCCTACCTCGCTACCAGCTTATAAAGCGGTGGCAAATTACTTAATTAGAAAGTAAACCTGTAAAAAACACTATCAAGCAATAAAAACCGCCGCTTCCAGTTTTAGTGAAAGCGGCGGTTTTTTTATAATAATTAAATCAGCAGACTTGAAGAAGATTAGCTTTTAATTTTACAAACGTTAAAGCCTAACTCTTTTACCGCTGCTTCTTTATCATAAGGTGCGAGTACTGCCCGCACGTGTTTTTGACCTTGTAGATATTGCTTAGCAACGCGCTGCAAGTCTGCCACGGTCACAGCCAATATTGAGGCACGCATTTTACGCTGCCACTCTACACCGCGATGATGCAAATCTGCAAAGCAGGCTTTAACCGCCTCCCCTGCTGGAGAGCCTGGCTTATCCATACCTGAGATAATACCTAAGATGGCTTCTTCTAACTGCTCGTCCGTTTGCGGCTCATTCAATAGCCACTCGATACTGGCATCGAAGTGCGCAAAAGTTTCAGCACACTGCGGGTCACGGTAGCTAAAGAACTTAAAGGCACAGGCATTGGCATCGTAGCCCGCACCGCCGCCATAAGCACCGCCGCGCTCACGAATAGCGCTATGCAGATAACCATTGCGTAGATAAGGCGCTAATACCATCAAGGCTGCCGTATCAGGATGATCAGCCGCTGGCACGGTATAAGCACTGGCATTATGATAGACGTTGGTTGGCACTAACCACGCCAAGTCTTCAACATCGAGCACCACATCACTTTCTAGCGCTTCGACCGCGTCTTTATCACCATTTAACGCCGTATCAAGTTGCAATTCGGCAAACTCGCTTGGAATATTGGCGTCGATACTTGCATCAGCATTTTTTAACTGCGCTGCAATTTTTGGCGCTTGACTGTCTTTCCAGCTATCAACGATTAAATTGCTTAAGCGTTCAGTTTGCTCCGCTTCACAGATGATGACGGCATGCTTAGGTAAACTGATTAAACGTTGATGTAAGTCCATCAAGCTGGTTGCAAGTTTATCCCACTGTGCATCATCGCTACTGGCATGGGTCAAGAAGTCTTTTAGCGCGTTCAATGCTGGCAGACCACTGCGTACATATTCTAACTGCGCTTGACGACTCATACCACGGCTGGCGGTTTGCATGGCATAAGAATGCCCTGAACCAGCAAGGTTTGATTGCCAACCTGCTTGACGCTGCTGCAAGATTTCTTTGATACGATCATGCTCACTAAAGATACTGTGTTCCATGACTTCTTTGAGCAAATCAATCGCTTCAGGTTTACGATTCAGCGCGCGCGTTGCCACCACAAAGTAGCTGCTAATCGCTTGGCTGTCATCGACATTGGTACGTTGGCTGATACGCGCCGTCACCCCTGATGAATGCGCCGCTTGTTTGGCCTGCATTTCATGGGCACTTAGAGAATCTGTACCGAGCTCTGATAATAAGCTTAAATAAATAGGCAATAGCGGATGATTAATGACTTCATTAACGGGTAGCTCGCTTGTATCCTCATTACCAATCGCATCAGTCAACGGTACAATTATTTGATAATAATATAAGCCATTGGTGCCCGCTTCATATTCAAATAACGTACTTTCTTTGCCGCTCAAATTAATCTGCTTTTGCGTGCCTTGCTTAAAGCTGATATCGGTTGGTACATCTTCTAGACCAACTTTTGGTAATAGACTTAAATCATCAGGCGCTGCTTGGCGCGCGGCCAAATCAAGCGCTTGTTGTTTTAAGATAGCTTTATCATCAGCGGTCAAATCCATCTCGATGGTATCAAGACGAGTCTGCTCAGCTGCTGCCAAACGGGTAGTTTTTTCGCTGTCAGGCGTCATTGTGACGCGCACACGATGCTGATTATCAAGCAAATGAGTCTTGATTAAATTCGGTAACCATTGCGCATCTTTTACTTGTTCACGCAGCCATTGTAAATGCTCATCAACTTCCCAGACATCGATAGGATTACCGTCATGAATAGCAGTGCTAAAGCCTTCTAGCATCAGATTTAGACCATAGGGCATGCTATCGCCGCCAATATGGCGCTGATCAATCTCGATTTGATGCAGAATCGTCTCAATCGTTTCATCATCAATCGGTTGGCTCGCGACCTCTTTAAGCAAATCAATAATGCCCTGCTCTACCGCTTCGGCGTGTTCAGGGTTTGAACCGCGCAGACCGGTATAAAAGACCATTTCATAATGACTGTCATCCAGCCCTAGTAGCGGACTTGGTGCTTTACCAAGTGGATGGCTATCCAAATAAGCACGTAACGGTGAGCCAGCATGTTCAACCAACACGCCTTCTAATAAACGCAATGCTAAACGCTGCTTCGGATCAGTAATCGATGGTAATAACCATGCAATCACATGATGCGTTTGGTCAGGCCCTGCTTCGTCAGCCGTATAAGTATCAACCGCACTAATCGGTGCAGACAGGCGTTTTTCAGGACGTGAGACGTGTTTTTTACCTGCTTCAAACTGAATCAAGGCATCTTCATGGATTTTGGCTTGGGTTTCAGCGACTGGAATATTACCAAAGCTCATAATCACGCTGTTTGACGGATGATAATGGCTCTGATGAAATTCAACCAGCTCAGTATGGGTCAAGTCAGGAATATCGGCAGGATCGCCGCCCGAATTATAGTGATACGTCGTCGTTGGGAATAAATGATGGGCGACCGTATGATACAACTGGTCAATCTCACCACTCATTGCGCCTTTCATTTCATTAAAAACGATGCCTTTAAATTGCGGCTTGTCATTTTCGTCTAACTCTACACGAATGCCTTCTTGGGCAAAATCCAGCGGATGAATATTTGGAAAAAACGAGGCATCCAAATAAACGGCAAGCAAATTAAAGTAGTCGTTTTTATTTTGCGTCGCATAAGGATACGCCGTCCAATCGGCAGCGGTCATCGCATTCATAAACGTGTTTAATGAGCGTTTAATCATGGAGAAAAACGGGTCACGAACGGGGAACTTCTCAGAGCCACATAAAGCCACGTGCTCTAAAATATGCGCTTCGCCTTTTGAATCCATTGGCTGAGTTCGAAAGCCCACCAAAAAGGCATTTTCGTCACTCGGATGTGCCAAATGGTAATGCATCGCGCCTGTTTTGACGTGTTGGCTTATCAATACGTCCATCGATAATGCATCGATATGGCGGTGCTCAATCAGCTCAAAGGCAGGATGCAAAGTTAGATCAGTAGTAGATAACGTGTTGGTCATAATTTTCCTTATGGATTGCTCTAATTTTATTTAGAATAATATGCGATTAGTGACTAAATCTAGCCAGTGGCGATAAAATAAAATCGGAGTAAACAATAGATAAATAGTGTATGTAATACTTATCGTAGGGTCTTTTTTATATGATATTTATATAAAAATATTGTGCGTATTATTGTGATTAACCTATGAGTAATATTCAAATTTAATGGCATGTACCCGTGCATTATTTTAAATGACAGCAATGCACCGGTATAAATTAAAAAGAATTTGCCTAACGGAATTAGATGGGGTTCGTACCTTCATAAGTCAAGATACTCTAGTGATAAAGATGACCAATATGGCAGAATGTCGGATTTTCACAAAGCGAACTCAAAGCTTACTTAACAGCAGCCATCAGTAGTGCTATAGTTAAAATCATCTGTCACAAGGAGCCGCTATGAGTTACGAACATATTTTATTGGTCACCGACTTAATGTCCGATGCTGATGTGGTCGCCCAAAAGGCCAAACGTATCGTCGAAAATCGTCCTAACGCTAAGTTATCGGTATTACATATCGTCAAAGATACTATGGTTGGCTTTGGCTATGAGCTGGTGCCAGCCTCCAGCTTATACGATGAGATTGACGATGAACGCTGTCAGGAAGCGCGCGCCAAATTGGCACAGTTTTTGGAGCGTAATGACTTGCATGCGGTGAATTCTGAAGTGACCACTGCCATCTCTAACAGTGAAGGCATCGTCAACTATTGCCACAAGCATGATGTTGATTTACTAGTCATCGGTCGTCACGAACGCCATGGTATCGCAGCGTGGCTCAGTGGCGCGACGGCAGATAATATCTTGCCTAACGTCCCATGCGATAGCTTAGTCGTAAGACTGGATAAACCCGTTAATAAGTAGTTTAAGAAAAGACTTAACGTCGTTTCCAAATTAGTTAAAACTATTAAAAAAGCTCATTAAAAAAAGCGCATTGTCTGACAGTGCGCTTCTTTATTACTGATTAAAATAGTAAACATTCTTACCAATACTTCTATATTTACCAAAAAAATCAATCTTCTGTCAAAATATCAATAAAGCTTTGCCAAATCGGGCTTTGATGGCGGGCTTTATGCCACACTAGCCACCAAGTTCGTGACAAATCGATGCCCGCGACTTTCACCTGTGCCAGCGCTCCTGCTGTCAGCTCTGCCTGAATGACATGCTGTGATAAACAACCAAGACCAATATCTGCACTCACCATATGCTTAATAGCTTCCGACTGCTGAATCGCCATCACAATCTCCGCATCAGGCAAATGCTTCAGCAGCTGCTCGTCGATAATTTGCCGTGTACCTGACCCTGCCTCTCGTACCAATAGCGGCAGCTTTGCCAGTTGTGCAATGCTAAGCTCGTAGCAATTATCCGCATCGTTATACGCTGCCATGTCTGTCAACCATTTGCTATCACGCTTGGTAAAGATCATCAAGGTATCTGTCCGCCACGCACGCTGCTCAATCACCTTCATGTCTGTTGGGCGCGGCATACCCTCTACGAGCGCAATATCAACATTTAACTGCTCAACTTCGCTGACCACTTCTTGAGTATTGGCAATATACATATCGATATGGGCGTCGGGTAGCGCCGCATATAGCTTGGCAAGCAGCGGCGGCAGCACATAATTGCCGATCGTGGTACTGGCACCGATATGAATCTGCCCTGCTTGATGCTTATGATAATGCTCTAGAGTTAAGGACTGCCCCAAGATGGCTTGTGCCTGTATATAAATAGGATGGGCGTTGGGGTGCTGATTGAGCCTACGCCCGACGCGCTCAAACAATGGCATCTGCAGCCTTGCTTCTAATTCTGTCAGCGCACTACTGACCGCCGACTGCGATAAATACAGCGCTTCACTGGCACGGCTGGTACTACCCGTTTGATAAATACTGACAAACACTGATAATTGCTTGAGGGTAATCTTTGGTAATACCTGCATGGCTTTTTTCATAATTTCTCTGACACCCTATCTTATTGATACAACTTAAAAACCACCTGTTATTTTAAAAACCCTTTATTATCTAAAAACCCATATTTTTAACCCAAAGACTTTTATTAACCTAAAAAATCGATAGGTTTTATCTAATTAATCTGTTTTTATTATATATTGGTCTGCCTTATAATGTCTATTCATAAGCTTATGCTTATTTCGATTATAGATAATACATAATAGGACAGTCAGTCATGTACGCCTTGACCCAATCAGTAAATAATTATTTCCCGCGCAGCCGCCATTTAGCAGGGCTTATTGTCGTGCTGATTGGCAGCTTATTTTGTTTATGGCTCAATACTAGTGTCAACACATGGACCAATGGACGTATCGTCGGCTTGTCTTCTCTCACTTTAGCCATTCTCCTTGGTATGGTATTGGGCAATACGGTCTATCCTAACCTTGCTGAGCGCTTAAGTGTCGGCGTGGCATTTGCCAAAGGTCAAATATTGCGCCTCGCCATCATGTTTTATGGCTTTAAGCTGACCCTGACGCAAGTATCAAGTGTCGGACTGTCTGCGGTGATGAGCGATGCATTGGTATTGACATCGACCTTTTTACTCACCTATTGGATAGGTACCCGATGGTTAAAAGTCGATAAACAAACGACGCTATTAATTGGGTCAGGCGCAAGCATTTGCGGTGCCGCCGCAGTGATTGCCGCTGAGCCAGTGGTCAAAGCGGAAGCACACAAAGTCACTATTGCCGTGGCGACAGTGGTGGTCTTTGGTACGGTTGCGATGCTGCTCTATCCATTTTTATACCATCTTGGTTGGTTGCAACCTTGGCTAAATGCTCAGCAGTACGGGATTTATACGGGTTCCACCATTCATGAAGTGGCGCAAGTCGTCGTCGCTGGTAACGCCGTCAGTCCTGAAGTGGGTGACACAGCGGTTGTCACCAAGATGATACGCGTCATGATGCTTGCCCCTTTTTTACTTATTTTATCGTTTGCCTTAACCAAAGGTAGCAGCGACAATGGCAAAAAACCATCGTTTATAAATCGCGTCCAACAAGTCAAAGTGCCTTGGTTTGCCTTTATATTTATTGCCATCGTCTTACTACACACTTGGGTGCCGATGACCGCAAGCTTTGAGCGTAGTATGGTGATGCTAGACGACGTGCTGCTTACCATGGCGATGTTTGCGCTAGGTCTAACCACGCATTTGGGCGCTATTAAACAAGCTGGCGTTAAACCCCTTATCTTGGGGGCGATTATGTTCGCTTGGCTGATCGTTGGCGGTGGTCTAATCAATATAGGTATCAGTTTTTTATAAGACGCTCATTCCTATGATAGCTTGCCCACTATAAATTTATGCAGAATCAACAAAGCCTACGACTATTAACATAGTAAGTAGGCTTTTTTATAAGTAATCTACACCAAATTTTAGACGAAAAAAAACGAACCCGAAGGTTCGCTTTTTTTTCATCTTGCTCTAAGTGTCTATAAAGACAAATTAGATAGCAACGATGTTATGGGCTTGTGGGCCTTTTTGACCTTGAGTTACAGTGAACTCAACTTCTTGGCCTTCAGCTAAAGTTTTGAAGCCTGAACCAGTGATTTCGCTGTAATGAGCAAAAACGTCTGCGCCAGTTTCTGGAGCGATAAAACCAAAGCCTTTAGCTTCGTTGAACCACTTAACTGTACCTTTTTGAACGTCTGACATAATATAATCCTACTTTTAAATTTATTAATGGCCTAGTGACCGATAACGCTTGCAAATAGCTACTGAACGATAAATATTAAAACGAAGGATTATAACTAATACTACGAGGTAATGATTTGGTGCAGAACTGCTCTTAAGCTTGGACGTATTATAGGGGGAACATCCTGATTTCGCAAGTCTTATCTTAGCTTTCATGTAACTAAAGCCTATTTCTTACGATTTTTGACCTGAAAATCAACGCATTTTAGGCATTTGGCAAACGGAACAAATAGACCGCTACCCCAGTACAGACCACGGCTACCAGCCATGCCATCCATATCATATCGGCGGGAATATTAAAAAATAACATCGTTGTTGAAATAGTCATCATTATTGTCGCTAACCACTTAGCATAGAGTGGCACCGCATGATTATTTTCCCAATCGCGGACAAATTTCCCAAAGTATTTATGATTAATCAACCAAAAATGAAAGCGCCGCGAACTACGCGCCCAGCAACCTGCCGCCAGTAATATAAAAGGCGCAGTCGGCATGACTGGCAGTAACACACCGATAATCCCTAATACAAAAAATAGCCAGCCCAGTATGACAAACGTCCAACGCACCGTTGGGCTGTTATGCTGATTGGTTTTGGGTCGATAATAAAAGACTTTTTTGTGTTGGCTCATAAAAATACTGTCATTGAATGATATGGAGTGGCTAATATTCGATAAAGGTTAGACAGCTAACGTCTTAAACCAGATAATCATTTATGGAGCTACCTACCTATAAGGTAGCTAAGCATGCAATATCACTCAAAACGGTACAATGCTATTTTTACGAGGTTTTTGCTATCAATAGGTATGTTTGGTTAGTGGTTGAGTAAGTGAGCTCACAACCTTTGGCTAAGTTGTTAGTAATAAAAAACCGCTCACAGTCTAGACTATAAACGGTTTTATCGTTGAAGATACTATCCTAATTTAGTTATTTCGCTATCAATCCTATCTCGCGTGCTTCTTTTAACCAGCTTGGGAATTCCTCTAACATGCTCTCGTAAAGAGCTTCTTCGCTGATATCATCCAAATCATCAAGTTCAAAAAAGTCGCAATTATCAATCACGCGCCCTGCCATGTCGTCTAGTTTTTTTAGGATGCCATAACTACGACCACCCAAGCCTACGAACTGCCAAAATATCGGCAGTTTCGCCGCTTCCGTCATGACTCTCGTGATACCGCGATTGTCATTCACTCCGCCATCACTGATAAACAAAACATAGACAGGCACATCTAAGCCGTCCTTTTGATAGAACTCCGTCACGGCTTTCATGACTTCTGCTTCGTTATTCACACGCGGGCCAAGCGCCCATTTGCGCCAGCCGCCATGAGCGTTGTCAATGAAATCGTCATAGTTGCTCAGCCCAATCTCGCCCAAATACTGTGGATCTCGGGCAAACGCCCAGCAGTCTAGCGCTTGGTCATCATCGAAGCTCACTGCCAATGGCAATAGACGATTGACCACCTCTTGCACGCGGCCTTGTTTATACTGTCTGTTCATTGAGCCTGAGGCATCTAACACCAACGCAATTTTTGCCGTTAATTGCTGTAATTGGCGTTTTTCAAGCGATATCGTGGCTTTTTTAGCCAGATTGACCAATTTTGGTGCTTTGTCTAGTATAACCTTCTCTAACGATGGTTTTGCTTGAAGTGGTGCTGCGGTCACGTCTGCTACTTTTGGGCTACTATCTTCTACATCACCACCAAAATGCTGCACGATGGCGGCAAGTCCACCATTAAAGCCTTGCGCGACGTTGGATACCCGCCAAACGCCACTCTTACGATAAAGCTGCATCAACATACTGGCTTGCTGCTGGGCAAAGTCTGCTGCGTGATACTCTGCCTGTACCTTTTGCGATTGCTGCCAAATGCCAATCTCTAGCGATTGAATTTGATTCAGCGGCGTGTCGGCTGATAATACAAAAAACAAGCTGTCTATATTAGTAGTCAGTTTGGATAAGTTGACTTCAAACTCGGCTTGGATGCCTTTACTCGCCGTTGGCTGCGACTCGTAATGGGTGAGCTTGATTTGCCCACATGGAGAGGTTGGCTGATTATAAAACACCATGTAATCATCGTTAATCAGTTTGCCCTCTGCGTCTAAGGCAAAACAGCTGACGTCCATCTCTATCGGGCTTTGGCGGGTAAACTTCAGCGTGATTGGCGTGGTATCGTCAATGGCAAGGTTGGTTAAAGGCGCGCGTTGTCCGACGGTGAGATGGTTCATGGTGTTCCTTAACGTTGTGTATGTCTTTTAACTGCTACCACAATTTGCCAGATCAGTATGCCAAACCAAATGTAAAATAATAAGCTGACAAACTCAATACCACTCTTTTTCTCTAAAAACTTACTAAAAGGTAATAGGTTTTTTGCAACTTCATTAGCTTGAATTGACAAACAGTTAACCCAAGGATGTAAGAGATAATCATAGTTTTCGAAAAATGATTCATGAATAGATAGCAAACTCGTATATATTATTAAGCTTAAGAATAGTAAAACACTAGGCTTTATATAACTTCTTCCAAAATCTGAAATTTCTTCGTTCGCCCGATAGACTAATCTGTCCCATTTGTCACCATCCTCATCAAGCTCTTTTTTATAAACTGCCATTTCCTCAGCAAAGAATTTATTTGCTTCAAGTTTATTTCCTACATCATCGAAAGAGTTCTTAATGATCCTAAAAGTCTCACGTGTCGTATTCGTGAAGCTAACATCAACATTAAGAAAATTAGGCGTATCTTTTAGATTGGTTTTTGAAAAGTCTAAACCTGACCTAAAGTTAGCCCCTCTAAAACTTGAGAAGTCTAGAAACGTTACATGTTCAAATATAGTTAAAAACTGCTTATCTTCTTTGTTATCCTCGTTACCTGTTACACCAAAATCTACTTCTTCAAAACCAGCGAAATCATTAAAAATACTCTTGCTGAATTTCGCTTCTATAAATACACTTTGAAACGTATCAAAAACCTTGTCCACATTGGAGTTATTAAATATTAATTTTTCCACAGTCCTATATTTAATTTCAACCTTAGATTTAAATTTATTGTCTATTATACTTAGGTTATTTACATGAAAAATACTCTTCTCAATTTCGTATCCTGCATTTTCAACACTTTGATAGTACTCTTTGCTAATTCCATTTAACTTAAATTCAGATTCGAAACTACAGTCAATAATTGATAAATTTTTAATTTTATAGCAGCATTTAATTCTATCAAACTCTTTCTTTCCATCAAAATTAATATCAACTAGCTTTTTATTTTCTATAACCTGTAAGATATCAGGAAACTTTAATAATGTTTTTTTGAATTTTAAATTATTTACAATTATGCTTTCATTAAAAAAACAATGATAGAACATGTTACATTTCATCTCATCAGTAAAAATAGATGCCGATAGATAGATATTTTTTTCAAAATTACAATCTATGTATCTATACTCAATACTATCTTCGTTCTCTTTATTTTTCATTTGTGGAAATGGATGTATTTTTAGCTCTTCATTAAATGTACAATTTTCATAATAGCAGTTATTGGGTCCATTAAAATATAAAAAACTAAATTGACATTTTTTGAAATTAACTTTCCCTAAATATCTTACTATCGTTTTAGCATTTTGAATAAAATCTTCTAAATCACTTACTTTTGGGAAAATTATATTTTCAACTGAAATACTTATTCCACCTATTCTTTCCTTCAACTCATTATTAAAAATAATATTTTTATACTCAAACTCACTATCAGGATAGTCAGTTAGAACTGATCCAGCTTTGCTCACAGTATAAAATTTATCATTTCTTATTTTTTCAATCAAATATTCCATCAAAAATACACAAAACTCCTTAAGATAACGGTCTATATATTTAACTTCAACTTCTTCATCTTGACAATGTAAAGCACAGCTATTAAGTTTTCTAAAAACTGGGTTTTTACATTCTTTGTATGCACTACATTCACTATAACTCAGCTTATAATGGAGTTTTAATACGTTTGACAACTTATAGTCAACAAGCTTTAGTTTTCTTTTGCTAAAGTTATAAAAAGAGCGCGTCATAGAGCTAGCCTATTTTAAAGCCAAATTTAAATTATTGGGAATAATACCACACAAACATCTACTCGATTATTAAAACCCCTATCCATATAAAAAAACGCCTCCATATTGAAGGCGTTTTTTTAATTATTAAAGTGATAGATTAGATCTCTTGCATAAGTCATTGCTAGCCATCGATATTCTGTTAGCCGAGGTCAATGAAATGGTACTTTTGCAAGAGGTCTATTACAACGCTTTCAACTGCTCCATCTGCGCCGTCATCGCGGTCAACTGCCCTTCTAGCTCAGCCAGTTTTGCTTTCTCTGCATCGACCACTTCCGCAGGTGCTTTACTGACAAAGCCTTCATTACCGAGCTTACGCGCGATGCCTTCGGCTTGACCTTTTAACTTATCATATGACTTACCTAAACGTGCCAGCTCAGCCGTTGGGTCAATCAGACCTTTCATCGGTACGAGTACACGTAGCTGACCGACCATGCTTGATGATGATAGTGGCACTTCATCACCTTCTTTGACGATCTCTAGGCTCTCGACCTTAGCAAGTGCTTTAAACTGATTGGCGATACGTGATAGACGCTCGTCTTCTGCTAGCGAAATATTTTGTAGTAGCACTGGCAGACGTACCGCATTACCCAGTTTCATCTCACCACGGATGTTACGCACGCTAGCAATTAGCTCCTGTAGCCACGCCATATCTGCCTCAACCTGCTCACTGATTTGTACGTCATCCGTTTTTGGATAGTCAGCGACCACGATGCTGTCCGTGTTTTTGCGACCTAGCAGTGGCGCAACCGTCTGCCAGATTTGCTCGGTCAGATATGGCATGATTGGATGGCTAAAGCGTAGCGCCGTCTCTAGCACGTGCAGCAGTACATAGCGGATTTGCGCTTTGCGTTCATCCGATACCGAGTCATCATTTAGACTGGCTTTGGCAAGCTCAACGTACCAATCGCAGTACTCATTCCAGATAAATTCATAGATATCTTGGCTGACCATATCGAGACGATACTGAGCGAAATGCTGATGAATATGGGCAACGGTAGAGTTCAGACGACTCATGATCCATTTTTCTGGCAATTCCCATACCTCAGGGTTTGCCGCTTGGTCGATAGGCTTTGCATTGCCCTCGCTATCGACACAGTTCATGAGTACAAAACGGCTGGCGTTCCAGATTTTATTACAGAAGTTACGATAACCCTCGACACGCTTTAGATCAAAGTTGATATCGCGACCAGTACTGGCAAGCGAGGTAAAGGTAAAGCGTAGTGCATCCGTACCAAAGGCTGGGATGCCTTCTGGGAACTCTTTCCGCGTTTGCTTTTCGATTTTGGCCGCGTCTTTTGGATTCATCATATTGCTGGTGCGTTTTTCTACCAGTGCTTCTAGATCAATACCGTCTATGAGGTCAATCGGATCTAAGACATTGCCTTTTGATTTTGACATTTTTTGACCATTGCCATCACGTACCAGACCATGCACATAAACGGTCTTAAACGGTACTTGCGGCGTGCCGTCTTCGTTTTTCACAAAGTGCATGGTCATCATGATCATGCGGGCTACCCAAAAGAAGATAATATCAAAACCTGTCACCAACACGCTGGTTGGATGGAAAGTATCCATCACGCGTGGATCAGCGTTGACGTCTGCCCAGTCAAGCGTACTAAACGTCCATAGACCCGAGCTGAACCAAGTATCAAGTACGTCATCATCTTGGCGCAAGATCACATCATTGCTGAGACTGTATTTACTACGCACTTCTGCTTCGTCACGGGCGACATAGACTTCACCAGTCGCATCGTCATACCATGCAGGGATACGATGTCCCCACCACAACTGACGACTGATGCACCAGTCTTGCAGATCGGTCATCCACGACATATACATGTTTTTGTACTGCGCAGGGACGAACTCAATGCTGCCGTCTTCTACCGCGTCAATCGCAGGCTTAGCAAGCTCTTTAACAGCGACATACCACTGATCGGTCAACCACGGCTCAACGATCGTACCGCCACGCTCAGCACGCGGAGCTTTTAGTGCATAGTCTTCGATGTCTTCTAGCCAGCCCTGCTCGCCTGCTTGCGCCACGAGGAACTTACGAGCGGCAAAACGCTCAAGTCCAGCATACTCGCTAGGTGTGGTTTCTAATTCTGGCTCACGCGTTTGCAAGTCAGGATAAACTTCCATCGCTGGCAAAATATTGGCGCGCTCATCGAGGATGTTAATCAATGGCAAGCTATGACGACGACCCAATTCATAATCGTTAAAATCATGCGCTGGGGTGATTTTTACGCAGCCTGTACCGAAGTCTTTTTCGACATAATCATCAGCGACGATAGGCACGACGCGACCAGTGATTGGCAAGGTAATAGTTTTGCCAACTAAGTGTGCGTAACGCTCATCGCTAGGATTGACCGCAACAGCAGTATCACCAAGCAATGTCTCAGGACGTGTGGTGGCTACCACCAGATAGTTTTTACCATCTTGAGTGGTCAGGTCTTTATCAGTGAAGTGATAGCGGAAATGCCACAAGCTGCCTTTTTCGTCGTGGTTTTCTACTTCTAAATCTGACAGTGCGGTTTGGAACTTAGGATCCCAGTTCACCAAACGCTTACCACGATAGATAAGACCATCATCGAACAGGCGTACGAACACTTCTTTTACCGCATTGGATAGACCATCATCCATGGTAAAGCGCTCACGTGACCAGTCAACCGAGCTACCCAAACGGCGAATTTGGCTGGTGATATTACCGCCCGACTCTTCTTTCCATTCCCATACTTTATCGACGAAGTCTTCGCGCGTCATGTCACGACGTTTGATGCCTTGTGCTTCTAAGCGACGCTCAACAACCATTTGCGTAGCAATACCCGCATGATCCGTACCCGGTTGCCATAGCGTATTGTCACCATCCATGCGGTGATAACGGGTGAGCGCATCCATAATCGCATTGTTAAAACCATGACCCATATGCAGAGAGCCAGTGACGTTCGGTGGTGGCAAGGCGATAGAAAACGACTCTTCTTTATCAAAGGTCGGCTTAAAATAGCCGCTTTCTTCCCAGCCTTGATACATGCCCGCTTCGACTTCCGCAGGATTGTACGCATTCTCTAACTGGCTAAGCGCCGCTTGAATAGATTTAGTGAGGTTGTGGTTACTCATAATGGCATTATCTTTTATTGATTGAATGTGATTAAAGCGAATATAAAAATTAGGAAAATCATGAATAGAGTGATTTTAACGCAGATAGGCAGATTTTGTTAGATGCTAAGGTGATTTATCAGACTTGCAGAGTGGCATTGCCACATTAATAAGCGCAAAAGCCCATAAACGTCCCCAATCGAATGAGAATCCCACAAAATAAGTGCTAGTGATGTTATAAAATATGGGTCATGCTATGAGGTATATTCTATAACATCACTAGCATATAAATGGCGTCTTTATCCTAAAATCATGATCTTATAAACAGCGAGCCGACCGTGTCCAAAGATACCGAGCACACCTATCACAATAGCAGCCACTCTCAAGCTGATGAATCTGACGCTAATGAAATAGACGATAAGCGCTTGATTGATGATAGCGCTTACCAACCATCTGTTACTGAAGATAAAGACGTTAGCAAGACTGCGATTCCAGATGATACCAAGGCGACAGAAAGTTTAGAAGACGAAGATTTCTCTGAAGATATGAGCGAAGCAGATAAAGAAACCATCAAAAAACTCGCCAATGATGACAATTTAAGCCAAGCAAAGAGCTATGCCAGTATATTGGTTGAGCAAGTGATGGATGCCAAAGAAACCTTTGAGCGTTCGCTTGGCTCGCTATTTACCAGTGCTTTTACCGCTGGGCTTGAGATTGGCATTAGCTTCTTTATGATTTTATCGGCTTTTGCGCTGTTGAGTGGTGTGCTACCAAGCCAATACGCAATCGTGCTCGCCTCCCTACTTTACCCAATTGGCTTTATCATCGTGGTCATTGGTCAGTCGCTATTATTCACCGAACAAACCTCATTATTAAGCCTACCTGTGCTTAATAAGATTGAACCGCTACATAAATTACTACGCCTTTGGGGCATTGTCATCGCTGGCAACATCGTTGGCGGCTGTTTGTTTGCCGCATTGATGATAGGGTTGGGTTTAAATATGCAGCTGTTTAGCGTGAGCGACATCGACACTTATGCCGAACACATTTTAGGGTTTAGGTGGTGGGTCATATTTGGTAGCGCCATCTTAGCAGGTTGGATGATGGGCGTCACCGCTTGGCTTGTGACCTCAGCACGCGACACCCTTAGCCGCATCGTTTTGGTAACGCTTATTACTGGCAGTATTGGTTTTTTAGGATTGCATCACAGTATCGTGGGCAATATTGAGATTTTTTCTGCCCTGCTATACGGCAATACCGTCAGCTTGGGGCGTTATTTACTGTTTTTAGTAGTGATATTGGTGGGTAATACCGTCGGCGGCGTGGTGTTTGTGGCGGTACTTAAAAACCGTACCTTCTTATTTCAAATCGAAAAAGTGAAAGAACAAACAGCCAGCGAACAAGCGGAAGCTAGAAGCAGTATAAATACCCGCCGACCTTGATTGGTATTGGTTAATGCTAAATCCTAAATGCTATAAATAGATAACTCACCTATTCCCCATAACAAGGTTCAATATTTAAACCTGTTATGGGTTTTCAGCATCTACAGCATACGCGCTGCCAACACGCTATTTTCTATTTCAGCTTTTCTTAGCTTATCGTGTTGAGCACTAAATATACGCACCAAAATCCCCGCGCTTAAGAACATCACCAAGGTATAAATGGCTGGCATCATCGACATGTCATAGTTAGATAATAGTGTCAATGCCATAAATATCGACAAGGTGCTATTCTGCAAACCGACTTCTAGCGTCACCGAGGTTCTTTGCGCCCAGTTGAGACCGAGCCATTTACTACTATAATAACCGAGCGCCATGGTTGAGAGATTTAATAATACCGATACGGGACCCGTAGCGATAAAGGCGTCGACAATGATATCGCGTTGGACATAGCCCAAAAACAGCACTAAAAACGTTAAAAACATCACCCCAAATCGAGATACGTAGACTTGTGAGCGATCGGCAACGGTTGGTGCATAGCGTTTAATCAGCATGCCGACACTAATAGGCACTATCGTCAGCACCACCAAAGTCAGCATCGTTTCTACTACTGGTAACTCAAACTCACTACCGCTGCCCATAAAATAAATCAATGAAAAGCTCAGCACAATGGGAATGGTAAAGACGGTAATCACGCTCGCAATCGCGGTCATCGTCACCGACAGCGCCACATCGCCTTTGGCTAAATAGGTAAATAAGTTTGAGGTAGTGCCACCCGGACACAATACGAGGAGCATAACCCCGACGGCATACTCTGGGCGTAATGGCATGATACTGGCCAAGGCAAAGCCAATGATAGGTAACAGTATCAACTGATTGGTCAAGCCAATGCCGACTGCTTTTGGGTATTTTAAAACCCGTTTAAAATCGTTGGTGACGAGGGTCAGACCCATGCCCATCATGATTAAAAACAGACAAATAGGAATGATAATTGAATTGACTAACGTGACTATTGCAAGACCTTCCATAACTACATCCTTGTAGATAAGAGCTGTTTATAGATTCATTTTATAGATGAATTTTTAGACCGATTATGCTGATTAAATGATGCCTGATTAGCAATCCTTGCTAAGGCGTGTCCTCATAATCAATAGCCGTTAAACACCGACAATCAATTAAAAAACAGCAAAAAATAAGACATGTTAAAAGCAAGTATATAGGGGTAAAGTCGCCCTTATTTGCTTTATTCAACGACTCATCAGTCAAATATGGTTTTTGGGTTTAGAAAACGATGAAATATCATTGAACAGCAACCTTCAATCACCACCACCTGAATCACCGCTATTTGAGTCGCTGCTGCCTGAATCGCTATCGTCAAGATTATCCTGATCCCAAGAAGAATCCAAAGAAATTGGCGAATTGTCGCTACTTCCAAACCAACTAGCCACTTTTATGAGGATATAAAAGATTATAAATCCAGCGATAATCTGTAGAAGAAGCATGGTTTATTCTTTATAAATAACAGGTGAGGTAAGTAAGAAACGGTATAGATGAGGGACAATCAAAACGCATGACTAGCATTTAATCGTAGATATTGATTACATTAATTCTGAGTGATTCATTGCGCTTTAGAGTTACTCACGGCTGTTCACTGCAGTGCCATAAGCGATGGCTTCAACCATGCTGCCCAATTGATTGATATTGCTAACTTCTAGACGTAAGCCGTAGATATGGTTATAGCCTTTGGCTTGTGCTTCGGTACGCATACGTACAAGAGCCTCGCGGCGGGCACGGTCGAGTAAGGTCTCGTAAGTGGTCAAGTTTTTGCCAAAAATGCTCAATACCCGAGCGATAATCATTTTGAAATAATCTTGGGCAATAACCACGCTACCAAGTACCAGCTCGCCCTCAGTATTGGCAACAAGTTTCGGCACATAAAAGCGCTCACTTGAGACCATAATATGGCTTAATTCTTGCTCTGCAATGCTTAACTGCGCGAGATGTTGGCGCTCATGACGCGACCCAAAGAACCAACCAGCAGCAAATAGTAAAATAAACGGTGCGTAATTGATAAGCATTTGGGTAAGGGAATTATTCATGGCACGTCTCTTGTCATAAACTTATCATAAAAAAGCATCGATGCTTTAAGATTTGGTTAGCTAACCAAAAGGGTTGAAACGTGGCAAGTCATCGGTCGCTGTCGGTGCAGAATTTTGTAGATTTGGCTGTTGACCAGACTGATGATGAGAGTCGCTTGGTGGGGTTTGATAGACTTGCTGTGGCATCGGTATGGCTTTGACAGCGGTGCCATAGACAAACAATTCAGAAGCTCCCTGCGCGATGCTAGAGGTCGAAAAACGCAACCCCACAACTGCATCTGCACCCAAAGCTTCTGCTTTGACAATCATCCGATCGATCGCCTCTTGCCGTGACTCTTCTAACAGCTCGGTATAAGCCGTTAACTCACCACCGACGATATTTTTTAGTCCAGCAAACAAGTCTTTGCCGACGTGTTTTGAGCGTACGGTACTGCCGTACACCACATCTAAACGCTCGGTGATTTGATAGTTGGGCAAATGCTCAAGATTGGAGAGTTGCACAGTCATAATACGACCTTATCGGTGACGTTATATAGACAGCGTCAACTTGGATATAGACCAAACCACGCTGTCCCTATATTGATAAAAAAGGCTAATCGTTGGTATGGAACAATAAGAATAACTCGGTCAAATTGCCTTCGATGCTATTGGCCATTTGTGCCAGCTTGTCTTCATCTTTACGCATCTCTGCAAGCTCTGGATCTTCATCATCGATACCGCTTAGCAAAATCATTGGTAAAGTCAAGACAGCCACATCTTCAGCCGTCTCTTCATCTTCAAACCAATCACTGGCTTCATCGCCATACATCGCATCGACAAAGCCAATGGACCAAGCAACAATATCTGATTCATCTGAAAAATCAACGGCCACTTCTTCATCACCCGCATCTTCACCAAACGGTAGCTCAATAGGCGTCTCGTTTTTTAGCTCAGCGATAATAGAATCGCGCCAGCGCTGAATACCGTCGATGACGTTTTCTGGAATTTCACTAACATGGCCTTCAAACAGTGCATCCAGCCAATTCGGTAATGAGCGCCCAATGACTGTCGCTGTCAAAAAACCATGCGCGGCGACACTATCAAGCACAAATGGGCTCTCTTGATTGTCCAAATAGTCTAATAATTCATCGAAGCTTAGTTGGTTACTCATGATGTAATTGTCCTTGAAAGATAGAGTGCGGCAGTCGCCATAAACGATCGGTTAAGTGCAGAATAGTGGATAATTTGAAGGTAAAGATGGTTTCGGTAAAGCACCCAAACCATCTTTATAAAATAAGAATCATTGCATAGAGCGGGTGGCGAGCAACCGTCAAAAAATAACGATCGCGATATCATTAGCATTACACTGTCAGCTAATATGCCGTTATTAAAAGGCTTTAGTCGGCTTAAATGACTGAGCACTTTCACATTAGGCTATGACTTAAGTTTAAAAACTAAAGATCGTCATCATCCCAATCATCGCCATCTTCATCGAAATTGTCTATATCGTCTAGATCATCCTTTAGCTCTTTGGCCAAACGCTTTTCTTCTAGCAGATTATCGATCAGTCGACGCTTCTCAAGACTACTTAAGCGCGTACGCACGCTCGTCTCGGCCTCTTCCACCATCTTTGCATCATCATCGTCGACAAAATCATCATCAAAATCGTCGTCAATATCAGCATCACTCATGACAAGCTCCTATCATTTTTAGCAAGGGTATTAAGAATACATTAATATATATATGCCTTATAAAGTCTCTACTTCACGTTGTCAATGCTTTTTATTATTACTGCCTTATTTTTAGGCTGTTTAAAGATAACGACAGAGACAATATCTCAGACAATTGTATAGTAATAAGCGAATATAAGCAGCATTAAATAGCCGACTCATCTGCGCTTTCAATCATCAATACCGCATTGCGCACATCTGCTAAGCGTTGGATCATCGAATCATTACCACCATCGAACACCGCACATTCACGCTCATAAACCGTGGTTGGGCGCATGATACTCTGTACCTGCACATGGTGGCTGATTTGCTTAAGACCTGCATTGGGTAACAAAATCAGCATTTGCTCTTTTTTGCCGACGCTGTGTAATAATTGTGTCATTGCTTGCGCCTGTGCATCATCGCTGACACCTGCTTTAGCAGGAAGGGCAAAGCGGCTTAGCTCAATGTGCTTGTCATGGATGATTTTGTTGAGCATCAAATAC
Organism: Psychrobacter sp. TWR1-1-1; assembly: GCF_049895865.1. Classification (NCBI taxonomy): domain Bacteria; kingdom Pseudomonadati; phylum Pseudomonadota; class Gammaproteobacteria; order Moraxellales; family Moraxellaceae; genus Psychrobacter; species Psychrobacter sp. TWR1-1-1. Next base: position 95,785 of record NZ_JAFCTE010000005.1, read on the forward strand.
AGCTTGCCCAGCATCACGCCTGCTAACGCCACTTTGGCATGGCTATTGTCCGCCTTTAACAACACGCTAGCACCCGTGTCATCGAAACGCGGCTCGTTCATCGCGCTGACACCCAGCAACAATGGCTGCTTTAGTAACTCGGTCACCGCTTGGTTTAATAGCTGCGTACATAATGCCAAATAAGGTAAACGCTGAGCCGGTGCCAGACGCTCAAGCATATTGAACTCGTCATGGAATACAATCTGCACTCTCACACTGTCGAATGAACGGGTGGCAGACAACCGAGAGGCGCTACCAGATTTAGGAGCACGGCTTATCTCATCTTGGGCAGCACCATTTGCTGCATCATGCTCCGCTCGCTCTTCAGTCGTACTATCGATAGGCTGACTATCAGAGCCAGTGGTATCAGTCGCCGCTTGATTCTGTTGCGTTCTTAAATACTGGTTTACTTCACTATGTACATCCAATTTGTGTGCATTGGCTGGCTGACCGTCCGTCGCACTCTCTACAGAATGCTCCGATGTTTCTCTATCCATATCCGTGGCACGGCGTTCAAACTCCCGATCATAACTGCGCTGATCGATTTGCATATACTGCTCACGATGCAAATCTTGAATATCGCGGCTAAGCGCGTTAATTTGCTCTTTGGTTGGACGGGCAAGGTAACCATAAACCAGCCAAAGCAACAAATGCAGCAGCATCGTACCGATGACGAACGGCCATTGCATAGCGATAATCTCGCCTTTGCTAATATCTTTTAATGTCAACGACACACTGCCAATCACCGAATCGCCATTGGTGGCAATCTGACGAATGGTATCACCTTGCTGCATGGGCGCATTGCCAACAGGCACCAAGATGTCGTCGTTATTGTCTTTAATCAATATGCGCGTCACGTCTTGCTCGCTGGTATAGCGATTGGCAATGACACTTAAGCTGACACGGTCTTTATTTTCTAAAGACAACCTTGCTTCATCAATCAGCTGGGCGACCATCTGTTCGCCTTTTAACGCACGACTTTTGCTCAGCTGTTGATCGGTACTGATGACCAATAACAACGTCTGCAAACAAAAACTAACCAGAAGAATAATGGCAAACAACCCTTGCCGCGGCGCTAAATACGTCATGATATGGTAAACTTTTTTGGATAAGAGAAATTAAAAAAACAAGGCTATCCCTCATTTTTTGGCGAATTTAAAAAAACTATAATAGTACGCATCTTAATAAGTATGTATTGAATTTAAGTACCATAACCTAACACGTCTGTTGTTGCCTACAATAGCATTTACAACAAGATTTGGTTACTTAAAAACCGCTGTCTCAAATACTAATACTCAGGATAATCTACGGCACATTTGGTAAGCGGTGACTGAGAGCATTGTTGTGAATATCATCATGAATACAGTCCGCTTATCTTATCTACTATATCACCATAATAAGTCTTATAGCGTTAGTAGATTTATAAATTTATCATAATAATCACATTCAATTTCAAATGATTTTTTAATGATTGCTGCCATCTTTAATCGACGGTGATACTTTGTGCGTCATCTATAGGCGCTGCCGAGTAAAGCTGCTATTATTCCCAATCTTATATGAGCATACAAGGGACCATTGAGCCATGCCACACAATACATCTTACTCGTTACCAAAAGACAGCAAAGCATGGCAACAAGCCGTTGACTCTATTGCGTCACTGTTACCAGATAACACGAACTTACAAGATTTTGATGCGCTACAGTCCCTGCCAGTTTTTGCTCTTATTGTTGTGCTACCGACCAAAGTATCGACGCTTGATATCCACCAGTATGTGCAATCATGGGTCGATGAACAGCCAAGCTGGCATTTGGTCACCGTCGCTGAAGATACTGATGCCAGTTTTGTCAATATTACCGTTTCTGATACAGAGCCAACGGCAGCAAACGCACAGCGCTTGCCTTTTACTCAAGCACAAGTGTTCCGCTATTTGTTGGTTCCAGTCACTGATACGCTCATGCATCCTGGCAAAAAGACCGCAGCAGCTCACATCATTGATGATCAGCTGACCACGCGCTTGCGTCATGACTTGACCGAAGCTTATAACGATAGTCATCAAGCGAGCAGTGCTGAACGCTTGGATATTGTCGATTGCCATATTTTATCAGTCGGTCATATGCTACGTACCCACAAGCTTGCCTGCTTTGATATGGATTCCACCTTAATCGAGCAAGAAGTCATCGTTGAGTTGGCAAAAACAGCCGGCATCGGCGAAGAAGTCGAAGCCATTACGGAAGCGGCAATGCGCGGTGAGATGGATTTTGATGAGTCTTTTGCCCAGCGGGTAGCGTTACTAAAAGGCATCTCGACCGATGTGCTGGATGATATCTGCAGCCGCCTAACGCTATCAATGGGCGCTCGCACTACCATCAGTGCACTAAAGGCTTTGGGCTACCATACCGTACTGGTATCAGGCGGCTTTACCTACTTTGCGCGCTACATCGCTGAGCAATTAGGCATTGACGAAGTTCACGCCAACGCCCTAGATATCGACGAAGGGGAAGTCACTGGTCACGTACAGCTGCCCATCGTCAATGGTGCCAAAAAAGCGGCTATCGTTGAGCATACTGCTGAACGTTTAGGCATCGAAATGTCACAAGTGGTCTGTATCGGTGACGGTGCCAATGATTTACCGATGATGGCCATTGCAGACCTAGGCGTCGCCTATCATGCTAAGCCCATTGTCCAAGCACGTGCTGATGCCGCCATCAATGTCACAGGGCTTGAAGGCATACTTTATGCCCTTGGTTATCCAGCACTTGCGCCTGCTGAGTAACGACTACACTTGCAATACCATACCATGGAGCTAGGTTAGTGTTTTTAACATTAATCTGGCTTTTATGTCTTATTACATTGCTACATTGCCACAGTCAATTTTCGCATCACTGTCCTAGCATACTTAGCAGCATCGCATTAACTTTCACTGTGTTTTTAAATTAAAAAGGATTGTCCATGACGGCATCACCATCACCGCGGCAAAATGAGCCGTCAGCGCCACAACCACTGGATAAGAGCAGCACTGCTGCATCCTCCGATAGTCCAAAGCAACTATTTGGGGTTTATATCAGAGGAATGGCCATGGGGGCAGCGGATATCGTACCGGGTGTCTCTGGCGGTACCATTGCGCTGATTGCTGGTATTTACGAGCGCTTGATTAATGCCCTGAGTAGCATCGGCCCCAATCTCTGGCAGATATTTCGACAGAAAGGCGGAATCAAAGGTTTGGTTGCGGTATGGCGACAAGTTGATGCCACTTTTTTGTTGTTTTTGTTATTGGGAATCGCCACCAGTTTTGCTACTTTAGCCGGTATTATCAAACATCTATTGGATAATCAACCGTTATTTATTTGGTCGTTCTTTTTTGGACTGGTTGTCGCAACGGTATTTATATTATTGAGTGAGATTCAGCGTTGGAATATAGGGCGGGCAGCACTATTCGTGACTGGTCTTGTTGCCGCTGTGGTCATTAGCAGCTTACCATTGCTCACGACCACACCAAGCTTGCCTTATTTGTTTTTTGCAGGGGCAGTCGCTATTTGTGCCATGATACTGCCAGGTATATCTGGGTCTTTTATCTTATTACTATTAGGTGCTTATGACGCAGTATTAGAAGCCGTACATAGCCTTAACTTTACGATAATCTTCACGGTCATTGCGGGTATGGCAACGGGATTGTTATTATTTACTCGCGCACTTAAATGGTTATTGTCTCGCTACTATCAGGCAACTTTGGCCTTGCTCACAGGTTTTATCGCAGGCTCGCTTGTGAAAGTATGGCCATGGAAAGTAGATGCGTTAGGCGCGCTTAATAGTGACGCGATCAACAACGTGATGCCATGGCAATATCCTACTGGTTCACATTGGCTAACCACTGTAGGACTGATGCTGCTAGGCGCGATTTTAGTCTCACTATTGTCTTGGTGGGGCACTCGTAGCAATCGCGCTTAACCTTACCTTAAACCTGCATCAGTCTCTTTTTAAAACCCAAAAACTCTCCTATATACTCTTAATAATAAGCGCCCATCCTTGCGGCGCTTATGCTTAAACCTTGCCATACAAAACCATCAAAATGTGCTAAAAAACCAAACGTCAACGGTTGTCGCAAAGTCGCTTGTCCCCTCTTTAGCTTTGTTCCCCAAACTTTCATAATGACCCTATTGGAATTCACCTTATGAATAGCGAGATGAATGATGTTACTGACTATATTTTCGGTTATTGGTATAGAAACGTGGAGCACGGCGGCACTGCTTGGTTATAGCTTGCTGGCAGGCTTGATTTTGGCGCTTGCCTTATCCTCACAGCGCTGGCTGCTCTGGTATCTATTTGGTGGTATGGCATATTGGCTAGCAGTTGAGGCGATTCAAAGCATTGTGGCGGGTCGTCCTATGCTATCAGAGCTGTCAGAATGGCACAGCTATATCATCGCCATGGGTATCAGTTGGTTGCCTTTAGCGGGCTGGGTGCTGTATCGGGCACTACGTTACGAGGATGTCAGTCAATCCGTTCAGCAGCAGCGTCAATTGCAAGCGGCACGCTATATCGAGCATACGCCTGTTTATGATGACGACTACCAACCACGCTTCCACTGATAGAGTCGCAATTATATCAACGAGCGACGCTGTTAGGTTGCCTCATTTTCTGTTTGCAGTACTTTCACTTGCCTTTTATATAGCCTGTATTACATTATCTTTATTCGACTGTATCTCGTCCAAAGATTACGATTAACCTGCCATCACATTCGCTCAATCTAGCATAGGTAGTGCGAGCATTCATTTTCGTTGCTATTCTCTTTTCTACTGTCATTTTTATAAATATTAACAACTTGTTTTAATCAAGATGAGGTCATTGGATGTTACAAGATACTTAACGCTCTCTACGTAACTCCTAAAGAATAGCAACCTCTCTATCGTTTATAATCTAGTTATATATTTGTCACAAAAATTGTTATAAAGTACGCATTATTTTGCGTCTCATTCTTTAGGAGTTCGATTATGTTTACTGTTCCTGTATTAGATATTAAATCTGATCCGTTAGATGTGCTATTGGCCGTGATTGGCTATCGTTTGTCCATGCTTGCTGATAGTGATAACGAAGATGTGAAAGCACTATTCGCTGATCGCAATGTGACGATTGAGCTTGCCAGCACTGAAGCGGATATCGCCCGTTATTTTGTCTTTGATAATGGTAGCTTCAGCCAATACAGTGGTCATGCTAAAAAAGCAGACCTCACCATCAATTTCAAAGATTCGATGACAGGTGTTAAGCTTTTGACCAAAGGCAATCTTCCTGCCTTTATGACTGCTGTACAAGAAGGCAACCTCAGCATCGAAGGCGATTACAGCCTAATGATGTGGTTCAATAAGCTTGCTAAGCATATCGTGCCAGCTGTTCCAGAAGAATGTAAACCTTATATCCAAAAAGCCAAGCCTTATGCTTATAAAGCACAAAAACTTGCCAATCATTGGATTGGGGTTGCTAAGCACAAACTTGGCAAATAATAACGTAAATAGATCGACGTAAATAAAGAAAACAGATCACGATTATTTAGCGCTCAGTTACTTTACTCTTTCGCAGTGTTCTGATTTTCTAAAAAGGTTGCGGTATACTATATCGCAGCCTTTTTTATTACCTAAAATTTTATGGCTTTACACACAACTCTTTTAACCACTATTCTCTTCAAAATGATTGTTGCAAAAACTATTATAAAAGGAATTATATGATGGCAGGATTACTTAACATCTCAGAGCCTAATGCCAGTAGCCCCACTGACACGTTCAATAATAAAAATAACAGCCACAGCGGCTTGAACAATGACTTTTTAAACAACTTAACAACGGATGCCACCGCCAGCCAACAAATGACCCGTAAGCATAGCCGCGAAGAAATCGCCGAACTGTTTGATTTGCCATTGATGGATTTGTTGTTGCAAGCGCAAACGATACATCGGGCGCACTTCACTGCCAATGAAGTACAAATCAGTACTTTGTTGTCGATCAAAACAGGTAACTGCCCCGAAGATTGTGGCTATTGCTCACAGTCAGGTCACCACCGCGACACGACTAAATTACAAGCAGAGAAGCGCATAGAGGTCGATAAAGTCATTGCTGCAGCCAAACGTGCCAAAGCCAGTGGCTCGTCACGGTTCTGTATGGGTGCAGCATGGAAACATCCAAGCGCCAAAGACATGCCCTATGTGGTTGAGCTGATCAAAGAAGTCAAGGCATTGGGACTTGAAACCTGTATGACCCTTGGTATGCTAGATACCAATCAAGCGACGCAGCTGGCGGATGCTGGACTCGATTATTACAATCATAACCTAGATACCTCACGTCGTTATTATGAGCAAGTCGTCAGCACGCGAAGCTATGACGAGCGCTTAGATACGATAGACAACGTGCGCAACTCAGGCATCAATGTCTGTAGTGGCAATATCGTCGGTATGGGTGAAAGCCGTGACGACCGTATCGATTGGGTACATGAGCTGCTAAAAATGCCCAAAGCACCAGAGTCAATTCCGGTCAACTTACTCGTCCCTATTGCTGGCACACCAATTGGCGATAAAGTATTGGCAGAAGGTCAACTGTCAGTGATTGAATGGATTCGTACTATTGCCGTAGCACGTATTTGCTGCCCGACCAGCTATGTGCGTTTGTCTGCTGGCCGCGAAAGCCTATCCGACTCTGAGCAAGCCTTGGCATTTATGGCAGGTGCCAACTCATTTTTTTATGGCGATAAACTGCTGACTACTGGCAATGCAAGCCAATCAGGCGATGACAGACTCATGCGTGAGCTTGGTCTAACAAAGCAATTTGCCGCGCCAAGAGCGCCCAAAGTATTGCCTGTGATGGATGCGATGAGTGGTCATCAATCGCAAGTGGTGATGGCAGAGTAGCGTTTTTTATCGCTACCATTATTGGATAATCTGCGCTAAGCTTGCCGACATTATTGATGATAAAATATTAAATCGTAAGAGAGAATATGATGGCAGATTATTTCAATTGGATTAAAGCGGCACATATTATATCGATGGTCTGCTGGTTTGCGGCGATATTTTATTTGCCACGCTTATTTGTCTATCATGCGATGAGTGACGACAGCATCAGCCACGAACGCTTTGCTATTATGGAGCGCAAGCTATATCGCGGTATTATGACGCCATCGATGATAGCCACATGGGTCTTCGGTCTATGGATGTTGGGGCTAGGCTGGGAGGTATATAAAACCCAAGGCTGGTTACACGTCAAGCTATTATTAGTGGTGCTACTCTCTGGCTATCACGGTGCTTGTGGATTTTATCGTAAAAAGCTAATGGATAATCCGCATTATAAGACGCATAAATTTTGGCGCTGGTTTAACGAAGTACCAGTGTTTGCATTAGTCATTATCGTCATCTTAGTAGTAGTAAAGCCCTTCTAAATTCCAATAAATATGTTCATAACTAATTTTTAAATCTGAATACCTCTAAACTAAAAGCGCCCGTTACTTATTAAAGTAACGGGCGCTTTTTTTAGGACATCATAAATATGAAAGCTTAAACACTAGGGCGCATGATTTGATAGACATTACTCAAATCATAAACACGGTAACGCGCAGGTTCGCGGCGGTTTTCGCCCGCATAGCTGAGGATCAGTGCTTGCTTTGCACGCTCATCAACCCAGCCGACAAACAGTCCACTATGCTCGACGCCATTATAGCCATGATTGATATAATAGAGCCAGTCCCCAACTTCAATCTCGCCACTATTGGCATACGGGCCTTGACCATAAGTACCTTTATGAATGGTATCGCGTGTCACCCCGGCGCGTTTAAATACGGCATTGAGATAGTCCCAGCAGCCACCTTGAATGATCGCACGCTCGTTCAGCGCCATCTTGCGGGCGGTGCTAACCACTTCACGTGCGGCCAAACTACTCTGCATCTCCGCACTGCTCAGTAACGGTAAATACTCGCTATCGACATTATCATAATTACCCGATAAAAAAGCGGGCATCACTGCTGGTGCTTGACGCGCTACTTCAGGATAACGATAGGATGTCTGAATCACTGGTGGAGTACTGGCAGAATTTGAGCGATAAGTTCCTGCACGTTGAATGGTAGAACGCGTGCTGACTTTGGCAGAGGGCACGGAAGAGTATGATGGTGTATAGCGTGCACTGAAATCAGATTGCACAGATTTTTGGGCTATCAGCGCACTCATACTATCTGCATGGGCTTGACCTACTAGGCCAACGGTAAACAATAAAAGACTGCACGACGCTGTAACCGACGACGACATAGACACAGGCAAACGCGACATGACCAACTCCTTGTCAATAAAATATAAATGACAACATAAACTATAATCATAGGACTTTCTAATCTTACTTATAAACCATTTAGACATGACGCTGCAAGCTTTGTGAATACATTCTCAAACCCAAATGCATTATAAGAAAACCTTAAGACCGCCTTACTATTAAAATTTAGTTGAGTTATTATTCATCCAAACGATAAAAAACTTAGGAAATAGCGTGTTATCGATTAAAAAACTGATTATTGTTTGTATTTTTATACCCACTTCTATGGTCCATGCCAATGAAGAGTGCGTCAAACCGTCAGTGAATGGTGCTACCTACGTAGGCTGTTTACGCGAAGATAAATTAACGGTGGCAACGCTTGATAACACCTTATGGGCTTTAGTCAATGAAAAAGGGGCGCTGTTAACAGACTATGCGTTCGACAACTTTATTGATATTAATGACACGCTATTAGGGGTGGCTAGTGGCAGTAAAAAAGGTATCATCAACAAACAAGGAAAACAGATTTTACCGACCGTTTATGATGGCATTACGCTCTATGACAATCACTACTTTCGTCTAAATCAAGACGGAAAGTATGGAGTGGCTGATCCTCTTGGAAACATCGTATTGCCCTTGGAGTATGATTGGGTTGACAGTCTAGATAATGACCACAATCACAATCGAGCCTTGATTTCAAAACAGGAGAAAAAAGGGTTAATTGACGAAAAAGGTCATATTGTCTTACCTGCAAAATACGACCGATTATTTTGTTGTAGAGAGCCTTATTACGGCAAAGTTGCTATAGGTAACCGATATGGTCTAACCAACGAACTAGGAAATCTACTGAGCCCAATTGAGTATCAAGAGATTAAAACGTTTTCGCATCGTCCTATGATGCTAAAAGCAAAGAAGGAGGACAAATGGGGGCTCATAGATTTAAAAGGCAATATTCTACATCCCTTTGAGTTTGACCAACTACCTAGCTTCTATCCCGATGAGGTTGGAGTAGAAACATTCGAAAAGGATGGCAAGGTTGGCTTTATTAATAACGAAGGTAAGATTGTATCGTCAGCCAACTACGATAACATCTCCGTTTTTGACGATAAAAAATACGAATTAAAAAACGACAATCTTTACGGCCTTGCCAACTCCGCGGGTCAACTTATCGCTCCAGTTGAATACGCTGATATTAGTACCGCCGATGAACAAGATTTGAGAGTGGTTGAAAAAAACAAAAAATACGGTCTCATTAATGGTGCTGGCGAAATCATTTTAGCAGTAGAATACGATAAATTGGGATATCCAGATGATGAATCAGGTGTTCGAACGATCAGGAAAGAGGACAAGTACGGGCTTATCGATCGTCACGGCAGCATCCTGATACCCCCTGAATATGATATGCTAATTTGCTGTTATGCAAATGGCTATGGCTCTATCGCAAAAGGCCATAATCAAGGAGTCATTGATTCGTCTGGGAAGATATATTTGTCTGATGACTATGATTATGAAGGCATCTCACTCAATGGGCTATTTTTAGTGGCACGTGATGGTCTACAAGGTTTGGCTAATAAAGAAGAACAGCTCATGACTCCTATCGTATATGAAGATATATCTCCATTTAGTGATGGCCTATCAGCAGTTCAAAAAGACGGCAAATGGGGATATATAAATACTGCTGGAACGCTGGTCATTAAAAACATTTATAAGCATGCACAAGCATTTCATGACGGTATTGCGGTTGCCAAAATAGACAATAAAAACTGGTTTATTGATAAACAAGGTCGTAAGGTTTTACCGCTACCCTTTGACAGGATTACTTATGATAATCCTAATCGCTATAGGGTCAGTAAAAACGGTAAGACTGGCATGATAGATGTGAAAGGCAACGTGCTGATACCGCCCATGTACAATAGACTGATGCAAATTGGGGCGCAGACCTACTTTGCGGCAAAACCAAACGCATGGGGTATGATAAGTTCCACCAATAAGACCATAGTGCCTATCAAATACCACGATATAAAAGAGTTTAGTATATTTGATAGTGCAACGACAGATAGTATGACGACCACAATGGTAGGGTTTTCTGACCCAGGAGACTGGCGCCTATATGATGCTCAAGGCAAGCGCCTTCATCCTGATAAGCGGTTCTCTAAAATCACAGCATTAAATAATGACAGCATTGTCGTTCAGTCAGAAGAAAAATGGGGATTAATTGACGCTAAAGGAGAAATCATCATTCCTATAGACTTTAAAGACGAGCCGCTCGATTACGGCTATAAGGATGAACTACACTTTGTAGGCGATAAGCAAAAATTCATTTTCAACAAAAAAACGAAAGAATCTATTCTTATAGAGAAGCTACCTTAATAAATTAAAGCCACAAAATAAAGTAACTCGCTGAGTATTTCAGATATTCGGTGAGGTTCAAGTGATTGCGTTACGTCAGTACATATTATGATATCTAGATACCATGCTAGATTTTTAATGCTAGGACGTATTATCACCCATCTTGATATTCACATGGCGCTTGCCCAATGCTTGACCTTGCAAAATAGCTTTGGCGGCGGTTGCCTCTTGGATACTATCAAAGCCACTAATACGGTATTTGCATATATCATCACAATCAATAATCTGTAATTGCTCACCAATAAGCATGATTTTATCACCGTCGGTCAACTGAATATGCTGACGCTTACCTTGATTGTCATGCACCAGCTCACCAGCACGCAGCCACAAGATGCCGCTACTGATAACGCCAGCCATGGCTTTTTTCTGTTGTTGGCGTTTTCGATTAAAGATAAAACTACCAATAATCAGTAGCGCCAATGCCCCTATAGCCAAGCGCTCAGGCAGCAGACTCATTGCCAAAGCAACCGCCACTGCTCCTATTAATAATGCTGAGCCAAACCAAAACATGCCCTCTTCAGTCGTTTTGGGCTGATCTTGTAGCGTGATTTTGGCACCATCGTCTGTCAGCTTGAGCATGCATGACTACCTGTTACAGAGTAATAAGAAAGTAAAATTTTAATAAAAATACGATGAGCAAGTAGTCATCAATAGGACTACCAACCTAATGCTGTTTTTTGCATGGCAATCAACTCAGCGATGCCTTTTTCGGCAAGAATCAGCATATCGTCGGCTTGAGCGCGGGTAAATGGCTTTTCTTCCGCTGTTCCTTGTAGCTCAATAAATTCGCCTTTTTGGGTCATAACCACATTCAAATCGGTATCACAGCTGGCATCTTCTTCGTAGTTTAGATCTAGATACGCTTTGCCGTCTTTCATACCAACAGAGACCGCAGCGACCAAACCAATCAGTGGATCTGCCTTGAGTTTTTTGCTTTTTTGGATACTCTCTAATGCATCGATAAGCGCAATAGCAGCCCCCGTCACACTAGCAGTACGAGTACCGCCATCAGCTTGCAAAACATCACAATCAAGATAAATGGTATTTTCACCCAGCTTACTCAAGTCAATCATCGCTCGTAAGCTACGACCAATCAAACGCTGGATTTCTTGGGTACGACCTGATTGTTTACCGCGTGCCGCTTCACGTTGGTTACGAGTATTGGTCGCGCGTGGCAGCATGCCATACTCAGCAGTGATCCAACCTTTGCCTTTACCTTTGAGCCAACGCGGTACGCCAGATTCAACACTAGCGGTACACAATACTTTGGTATCACCAAAGCTGACTAACACTGACCCTTCGGCATGCTTAGTATAATGGCGCTCAAAGCTGATCGAGCGAAGTTGGTCAAGCTCACGATTGTCAATACGCATAAAAATCCCTAGTACAATGTTTTAAAGGCGGTGTCATAAAATGAGGTGTCTATCATTATGTGGCTAACCATCATTTATCTAGCAAACTATTAATAAGCTAAAATAAATAATGATTGGATGCCATAGCAGACGTAAATATTGAGATATCCTAACGTGGCAGCGGCGCAATAGCAAGATTCGTTCGAGCTATTGCGCCGCTACTTGAGCCAGTCATTGGCTTAACAAAGAAATAGCACCAACTTTATTCTAACCCTTCCATCTTACGCAATTCTTTACGCAGGATTTTACCCACGTTTGATTTTGGTAATTCATCGACGAATTGTATGTGACGCGGACGCTTGTAACCAGTCAGTTGCTTTTTGCCAAAATCAAGCAACTCTTGCTCAGTCACATCGCCTTTTTTGACCACAAACAACTTGGGCTCTTCACCGCGGTCATCGTTTGGAATACCGATAGCGCCGCATTCTACCACAGCTGGATGCTCGCTCATGGCTTCTTCAATTTCGTTCGGATAGACGTTAAAACCAGAGACCAAAATCATGTCTTTTTTGCGATCAACGATTTTGATAAATCCTTTTTCGTCCATAATACCGATATCGCCAGTTTTCAGAAAGCCATTGGCAGTAAACGTTTCAGCTGTTTCCTCTGGACGATTTTGATAACCTATCATCACCTGCGGCCCTTTGACACAAATCTCGCCGCGATCACCCAATGCGACTTCATTTTCATCATCATCGATTAGTATTATATTGGTGCTAGAGGCAGGGATACCAATTTTACCCGTGAATTCAGCAATGGTCATCGGGTTAAAAGCAGCCACTGGTGAAGTTTCTGACAAACCATAACCTTCCACGATAGGCAGACCAGTGATTTTATGCCACTCTTTTGCCACGCTTGGCAAGACAGACATACCGCCACCGATAGACGCTTTTAGGTTAGAGAAATCTAAGTCTGCAAAGCCGTCTTTGTGTACTAGACCGTTGAACAAAGTATTCACCGCAGGGATAAAGGCGGGTTTGTATTTGGCCATCTCTTTAATCAAACCATCCAAATCACGAGGGTTTGGGATAAGCAAGCCTGCATAACCTCGGTACATGCCATACATGCCGCAGACCATAAATGAGAATACATGATATAGCGGTAGTGCCGTCAGGATGACATCATTGGCATCAACATCATCATCAAATGCACTGTCCATCAATGCACTAATCTGTAGCATATTGGCAACTAAGTTACCGTGGGACAGCATTGCACCTTTGGCAACCCCTGTCGTACCGCCCGTATATTGCAATAATGCCACGTCGCTTAAATTCAAATCAGGGCGCTTATATTTGCTGGCTGATACTGCATTTAAAGCGTGCTTAAAACTCACGCTGTGTGGCAGACTATAAGCCGGAATCATTTTTTTGACATGGCGCGCAACGAGGTTAACGACGGCTCCTTTCACTGTTCCTAGCATATCGCCAATCTTACAAACGATGACATGCTCAACCTGACCTTTGTCTTCTGCCTCTTGATAGGTGTTCGCAAAGTTCTCTACGATAAACAGGGCTTTGGTGCCACTATCATGCAGCTGATGCGATAACTCTCGGCTGGTATATAAAGGATTGACGTTGACCAACACCATACCTGCACGGATGATCCCCAAAGCAACCACTGGATATTGCAGGAGGTTGGGCATCATCACCCCAACTTTATCACCTGTTACCAAGCCTAATGATTGTAAGTAACTGGCAATTTGGCGACTGTATAAATCCAATTCCTTAAAACTAATCGATGCACCCATACAAATATAAGCCGTTTTTTTCCCATAACGGCTAAAGTTACGCTCAAACACATCAAGTAAAGAGGTATTGTCATCAGGCATATCGATAGTCGCATCAATGCCATAACGCTCATAAGTTTTCAACCATGGGCTGTCACTATCTATCGTCGGCATAGTAGGAAATACGCTGTCTTTATTATTCATTGCAGCGTTATCGTTTGTGGTCTCTTTATTGATACTGTCGGTCATAATTTTCCCTAAATGTTACCGTTAAAAACGTAGAATAATCTAATGAAAACACCATTATTTTTTGTGATTGATCAATGACAGCAGAAGCTTGTGAATAAAAAACGTGGTAACAAAAAATGTTTATCATTCACAAGCTTTGTCAATCAAAGCGCAACGTTAAGTCCTTAATAAATAGCACAATAACTCGTCATTTCCGAATTAAAACCCCCTTTATCCCTGATAGTTTTATCAGAGATATAGCGCAAAACTAACGTCATCTCGTCGATAAATAGACAAATATGTCGGTAAGCACTATAGCAGTTTTGCTAAAAATTCTCTATCTCTACCTGACTGGGGCATAGCGACAAAAAAAGCAATAAATACAAAAAATGATAAGGCAGCATACCAGCAACCTTACCATTTTTGGATCACGACACCCAGTATCACAACCACCACTATCACGATAACTTAGCATCCTGATAGTTTCTTGCAGATTTAGTTCGTAGCGTTAGTTTTTATCATTAGTATCGTGGTGACTTATCATGATGACTTTACGAGTGCCTAACAAACAGTAGCAGACACTCATAAAAATACTCTGGCGCTGAAAGCTAGCTGATTAACCGTGGTTCTTTTCTTCCAGCACGCGCAAATCTTTGTGCAAAATCTTACCGACATTTGACTTTGGCAGCTCATCGATGAACTCAACATAACGAGGACGCTTATAACCAGTTAAATTCTCTTTGCTATAAGCAAGCACTTCTTCTTTAGTCAAACTGTCATCACTACGCACGACATAAATCTTTGGCACTTCGCCGCTCTTTTCGTCTTCGATACCGATGACACCACACTCTAAAATCTTTGGATGACCTGACATCACATCTTCGACTTCGTTTGGATAGACGTTAAAGCCAGATACCAAAATCATATTCTTTTTACGATCAACGATTTTAAAGTAGCCTTCTTCATCCATCACGCCGATATCACCCGTACGGAAATAACCGTCAGACGTCATGACTTCAGCAGTAGCATCATCACGTTTCCAGTAGCCTTTCATCACTTGTGGACCACGAACACAAATCTCGCCGCGCTCACCCAGTGCGACCTCATTACCTTCTTCATCCAAGATAGCCATGTCTGTTGCTGGCATCGGTAGACCAATATTACCTGAGAATTCGCCCGTACCTTCTGGGTTTGCTGACGCCACAGGAGACGTCTCTGACAGACCATAGCCTTGTACGATTACATTACCAGTAATTTTTTGCCATTTGTCAGCGGTGTCTTTTAATACTGCCATGCCACCGCCCATCGACATCTCAAGCTTGCTATGATCTAAAGCTTTGAATGGATCGCTATTTGCTAAAGCATTAAACAGCGTATTGACCGCTGGGAAAAACGCTGGTGGATAATCTTTGTAAGCTTTGATTAAGCTTGCGCCGTCACGTGGGTTTGGTACCAGTAGCCCGATACAGCCGCGATATAAGCCAAACATACCACAAACGGTAAACGAGAAGATATGATATAGCGGCAAGGCGGTCATGATAACTGGCTGCTCATCCATACCTTCAAACTTATCAAAAGCATCGCCAAGATAGGTATCACATTGAATCAGGTTGGCGACTAAATTACCATGCGTGAGCATTGCACCTTTAGCAACACCTGTGGTACCGCCGGTATATTGCAAAACAGCAATGTCATCAAGGCAGATGTTATCTGGACGTTTGTAATTTTTGGCTGAGAAGCGATTCAGCGCCGTTTTGAAGTTGGTGCTGGTTTTAAGATTATAGTCAGGTACAAGCTTCTTCACGTGACGCACGACCATATTAACGATAAAGCCTTTTAATGGACTCATCAAATCACCCATCGACGTCACGATGACATGGTCAACCAAGTCCTTACCAATGTCTTCATAGGTTTTGGCGAAGTTTTCTAAAATAAATAATGCTTTGGTATCAGAGTCTGTTAGTTGATGCTCAAGCTCTTTTGAGGTGTAAAGCGGGTTAACATTAACCAAGGTCATGCCAGCACGCAGCACACCCAATACGGCAACCGGTAGCTGCAAAATATTTGGCATCATGACGCCAACTTTATCGCCTTTTTTTAACCCAAGTGATTGCAAGTAGGCAGCAATTTGTTTGCTATAACGATCTAAATCTTCGTAGGAGAGTTTTGCATCCATACAGACAAACGCTGTCTTGCCAGCGTGCTTCGTAAAATTCTGCTCAAATATATCAATTAAAGAAGTATTAGCGGCTGGCATATCAATGTCGTATTGAATACCAAGCTTTTCGTAAGTTTTGACCCACACTTTATCGTTACGACGAATTAGGTTACTGTGATTTTCCATAATCTTTTCTCTCCTAGTAATAGTACGCTACCGTCAACCCATGCGAATCACAGTGTGATAAAAATATAAGAACTCAGAGCGCAGGCTTGTCATCGTAACGGCAGGCTTGGCTGTGAGGCAATCATATGGTGATGAGCAAACAATATAGCGGTAAATAGCCCTCTGTTCATTAACATACACACTTTATACAGACTACTCAATATAAAAGATTGCTACTTGAGTTCGCAAACTGTCTTGACGTTCAATAATGTCATAGTTATCAAAATCTTAGTATCGATAATCGATAATTTTTCAGCGATTTATTAGCGAACATTTATTCATTAATACTCTTTATAGTGTTTTATCGTTAACTATTTTTTACCTTTACTATCAAGGGCAGTAGCAAGCTCTGTTAAGGTCACAAAGTTACGTCGTGTACCCTTTTTATCATTATCCAGCACGTCACGACCTGTCGTCTATTCTGACTTATGCCTTTTTAATTTTGCCAATATCCTTTACGATAGCGCTATCCTATTTGTACGCTTGCACCAATTATCTATACCTATTAAAACTGATAAGTGAACCCTATTTTATGTCCGATGTTATTGATCATACGATTGACCCTATTATTCCTAATGAACCGATGGATACTCGCTCAGTCGCAGAGTTCACTGAGCAGGCCTATCTCAACTATGCGATGTACGTCATCATGGATCGGGCGTTACCAAATATCGCCGATGGCCTAAAACCTGTCCAGCGTCGCATTGTTTACGCCATGAGTGAGCTGGGGCTAAAATCAACGGCAAAAGCGAAAAAATCTGCGCGTACCGTCGGTGACGTCTTGGGTAAATACCATCCGCATGGGGACAGCGCTTGTTATGAAGCCATGGTGCTCATGGCGCAGCCGTTCAGCTATCGCTATCCGCTCATTACAGGTCAAGGTAATTGGGGTAGCCCAGATGATCCTAAATCTTTTGCCGCCATGCGTTATACCGAAGCCAAAATGTCGGCTTATGCCAATACCTTGCTTGCAGAACTCGGACAAGGCACGGTCGATTGGCAAGATAACTTTGATGGCACGATGCAAGAGCCAACTACCCTACCTGCCCGCCTACCTAACATACTATTAAACGGCACAACAGGTATCGCAGTCGGTATGGCAACAGACATTCCGCCACATAATCTCAACGAAGTGGTACGCGCGGCTATTCGTTTGCTAAAAAATCCCGAGCTATCAGTTAAACAATTAACCCAATCGATACCCGCACCTGATCTGCCAACCCCTGCTGAAATCATTACCAGTAAAAAAGACTTGCAAGCGATGTATGAGACTGGACGCGGTAGCTATAAAATGCGTGCGACCTTCCATATTGATCCTAAAGAAAAGAATCTCGTCATCATTGACGCGCTACCTTACCAAGTATCCGGTAATAAAATTCAAGAGCAAATCGCTAAGCTCATGACGGACAAAAAGTTGCCTTGGATTACTGATATCCATGATGAGTCAGATCATGAAAACGCCTGCCGTATCGTACTTGAATTAAAATCAACACGGGTCGATGTCGCTCGTGTCATGAGTCACCTGTTTGCCAGTACAGACCTTGAAAGCAATTATCGCGTCAATATGAATATGATTGGCCTAAATGGTAAGCCGCAGGTCAAAAACCTAAAAGAAATTCTTGATGAATGGCTGGTCTGCCGCCGATCAGTGGTCACCCGTCGCTTACAATATCGCCTCGATAAAATCGACAAGCGCTTACACATCCTCGCAGGCTTACTGATTGCTTATCTTAATATTGATGAAGTCATTCGCATCATTCGCGAAGAGGACGATCCAAAGTTATCGTTAATGCAAGATTATGACCTGACTGACATCCAAGCCAATGCCATCTTGGATATTCGTCTGCGTCAGCTCGCTAAACTAGAAGAGATTGAGCTACGCCGCGAGCAAGATGAACTGGCTGCCGAACGCGCGATCATTCAAGAGTATTTGGACAATCCAGACAGTCTGACCAATCTGATGATTGACGAGCTGACAGCCGATATGAAAGAACATGGCAATGAGCGCGTGTCACCATTGGCAGAGCGCGAAGAAGCACAAGCATTAAAAGAATCTGACCTTGTACCGAGCGAACCGATCACTGCCATCCTATCAAAGGCAGGTTGGATTCGTGCTGCCAAAGGTCATGACGTCGATGCTGCTGGCATGAGCTATCGCTCAGGTGACAGCTATCAAGCGCACGTCCGTGGCAAATCCAATGAGAAAATATATGTGCTCGATAGCACTGGACGCAGCTATAGTATTGATGCGCATAACTTAGCGTCTGCGCGTGGTCAAGGCGACCCGCTGACCAGTGTGCTAAAACCGCCAGCAGGTGCTAGCTTTGAGCAGCTATTAACTGGTGCTGACAATCAGCGCATCATCCTCGCTAGCTCCGCAGGTTATGGCTTTATCAACACCATCGGCAATCTCGATAGCAATCAAAAAGCGGGTAAAAACATCATTAACCTAGCGGCTGATAGTCGTTTGCTCCCTGTTGCGCGTATCGATGCGCCAGTAGAAACAGCTAATAATGCTGACAGTGGCAATACCAATGTAGCGCCTGACCATATTGCTGTCGTGACCAATGCTGGATATTTGCTGATATTTGCCCTCGATGATTTGCCTGAACAGGCACGCGGTAAAGGCAATAAACTTATCAAGTTAAAAGAGAATGAGGAAGTGCTCGCCATCACGCCACTTAGTCAACAAGACAGCCTAATTATTACCGCTGGCAAACGCCATGTGACACTCAAGCCAAATGATTTGGCTAACTATACGGGTGTGCGCGGCAATCGTGGTGGTCAGTTGCCAAGAGGCTTTCAGAATGTGACGAGTGTTGAGGTTGGGTGATGGTAAATTATTTTTGGGAAATGATCAAACTAGAAACTTTAGTTAATGGAGTAGCACTCCTTATAGTAGTATGGGCTTTCTCTAAAGTAAAAGGCTACTTTAGTAAAGCACCTTTAGTGTTCAAAAACTTTCAAATATGGTCCCGTAAGAAAAAACTTATCAAGATCAAGAACCATCGTCATGATGAACGCTACTACTTGAATGAACTGCAACTGTCTCAAAACTGGTTCATTACTTTCTTACTGGTGATGATAGTAAATTTTTTATTCCTTTTAAATAATAATATCCTAGACTTTTCAATCTGGTTATTTCTATTACTTATGTTCCCAACATTTATTGTAGAGATAATATGGCTAAATAAATCGAGTTATGTTGAAGACTTAGCAACATACCAAAAAGGAAATTTAGAATGGAGAAAGCGTAGACAACGTAAAAATAATCGTAGAAAAAATAGTTATAAAATTTAAGCATCAAATTAGAGAAACTAGCCTAGTGCGGAATTTTTCTCCCGATAATATTAGGCGTAAGGTGCGTTCCATACACCGATGAGAGTAATAACGTTAAAAAATAGAAAACTGGACGCAGTTTACGACTTTAATTATTAGTAACTATATGAAAATTTTAGCAATATCTGTATCTTTTTTATTTTTATTCTGCGCACTTGCAGTAATTTTGGTGACTCCTACTTTTGAAGAATTATATAGAAGTTTTGGTGTTGATGTACCAGTCTTTACTGAGGTCGTGTTAAGTACTCATGAATATTGGTTAGGGCTAGCTTTAATACCAATACCCTTGGTTTATTTGTTGGAATCGTCAAAAAGATGGCAAGCTACCACTCAATATTTTCTCTTAGCTTTGGCTATTCTTCTTATTCCTTTGACCATTATTGCTCTTTATCTACCTATTTTTGAAATGGGTAGCGTCGTTGGTTAAATTGCATTAGTAAATATAAATGATGCCTTTATCATATAGAGTTGACGGCCTGGCGTAGGCTGAACTTCAGGTTTCCATTACATAAATAAAACCCGAAAGGTGCATGGAAGGCACGCTTTAACTTTCGAAAGCCGACACGCTATATACAGCTACGACTACTACCGCATTGACCATATGCTGCTGCGAAAGCTGCATATGTAAGACCAACACCTAAAGCTTGAATAGGTAGAGTGACGATATCTACTGCCATGGCAACTGGTAGTAGAACCGCGCTAAACTTATTAGCGTTACTGCCTGTCTCCCACTTATAATTCAACTGGATATTTAAGGGCTGCTTGAGCTTATAATTGACGTCATTAATGTTTTGTACTGCAGAAGCTACCGTCAGCTCAACGTTTACTGCACGCTGACAAATTAAATTTTTTTGCTCAGTAACAATGGCTGTCTTACATTCAAATCCAAAACTTTCTAACTTTGATTGCTCGTTAATCTTTAGGGCACTAATCGGCTTAGCATATAGTAAGCCAACAGTTGTAGGTACGTTTTTAATTTGATTTGATTCATCATTTTCTACATCTAGAATAAGCTCATTGGAACCAGCTTGAGTTTTTTGTTGAATATTACGATTGGTATATGAAGATTGAGTGTCGATATATAACGAGCCTAAATCCACTTGAGCGAAAATTCTTTTAAACAGATTAGATTGCGTATTAGCAGAGACTACAGGCTCTACCAAAAAACTATAATTTTTACCAGCTAGAATCATAGCATCTTCGTATCCTTGTATAGGTTTATTAGGATATCCCACTGCAATGACGCTCTCAGATAAAACGTTTTTTGTGTGCTCCTTTTTATTATCGTTTTTGGCATAATCTGTAAGACCGATAGTCGCACAACTATTTAATACGATTGATGAACCTAAAAGCGTTACTAGTAATAAAGACAATTTTTTCATATGTATAATCCGTTTAAGTTATTCAAATAGCGAACGCCTCAGATGATAATACACAACATATGTAGAATTACAACACTCAACCTTTACGATCTATAAATATAAGATATTGAAAACAACTAAAAAGCCGCCTATACACACGGTATAGACGGCTTTTTTACGACAATCAGAATAGAAAAATCGTCTAAGACTTGTTAGAGTCAGCATTTTCAAAAACTGCTGTCAAAAAGCTTTTAATCTGAGCACTTGTCATTAGATAGGGATTATAGTCAGAACCTGCTGAGAAGCTTTTGAGGGCATAGTCTTCATCTTCAGCGCTTGATGTTAGATGTTTCACTAAAAACCCATTCCATTGACGCGACTCTATTTCCTCTATATTAACAATATTGGGAAAAATGGTTGAATGCTCGTCAAGTATTTTTTCTAAGGCAATATTGATAGCGGGTCTTGTCCCTTGAAAACTTTGAACGAAATAACCTTCACTAATGACTAAAGCTGAAGCTATATTGTTTTCTTCAAAATACCTTCGCCAATACTCAAGCGCGCGAGTCAGCTCGATTCCCGAATCTAGGTCGACATTTTTGGCGATATATATCATGTTGATAAGAATATGCTCGCCATTTATTTTTTTGCTTTCTGGAGTATGGCTTGTCGCTATAGTCATGAGAAACCTTATTTATAAAAACCTGATCTAATTTAAGATAAAGTATAATCAATAAAATTTTTTTTCTTAGTGGTTTTTTGTCATCTAGCATCATTGTATTTCTAGAAATAACCATTGGAATTTTAATGAAATAGGACGCCTATACTTCTCAGAGTACAATTGTACTATAAAAATTGGTACAATGACTGCGATATCATTATTCTAATAGTTAACAAGCCTAATCTATATATTCCTATAGCACGGTCTCAACCCTAACATACGACTGACCCACGCTTACTCATAGCTCAGACGTTGCAAACATCACTTACTCTTACTAAAAAGCCGTCTATACACACGGTATAGACGGCTTTTTTACGCTCATTAAAACGACCAAGGCATCAAATCAATACCGACCCATCTCAACCGTTGTCTCAGCAAGCACACTATCGCCTTGCCAAGCCTGCACATCTACCGTATACAGATGATTTTTACCACCTGAACAAGGTGGTTTATACGCCCCTCCCGCTTCCCCTGCACGGCTACGATATTCCGCGATCATCTCAATCCCGACTGACACTTCATAAGTGTGCCCAAACACACGTGGAATCTCAGCACTCGTAGCACCTTCTGGTAGGGCAAACTCTACAATGCCATGTCCACCATGTTGCATACGTTTATTGCTCACATCGTTATAAACGAAAACCAAGCTCTCCGCGCCCATCGGTATGTTTGAGACCGTCATGCTCGGCGTGGCTGGATTTTTGCCATCATAGTTTAGACACTGCTGCCCTTCAGGTATTTTTTTGCCATTCCAAGCAGCTTCGTTAAACTTAACATCCATTGCAAAGGCATTGGCAGATTGTGCCAATGTTGCCAATGCCGTCAAAGTGGTGACTGATTTTAAGGTAAAAATTTTCATACTAGCTCCTTTAGGTAGCGGATACACTGATAAAAATCGTTCATCATTTTGTTAACTGATATTGATCGTTAATCTCAACCTTATAATAAATAGCCACTCTTAAGTTAATTATATCGTTTAGAGTTTTTGTTAATCTTTCAAATAAGCGCAAATCAATCGCAATGCCAGCAAAGCTAATACCGCAGCAGTAGCCAAATTTGCATCATCGCAGGTTACTTTATAGGTATTTATCTCTTCGGGTGTGTTGTAGTAGTATCTAAATCATTGGTATTGAAACGACTAAAAAACAATAGGATCATCATGTTTATCGAAGACAAAATCGCCACAGAAAGTATGACTATCAAGACTCCGACACCCAAGATCATCTTTTTTGACATCGATGATACCTTGAGCCGCAATGGCATCATTGCCGAACACAACAAAGCGACCCTTGAGGAGCTTGCAGGTACTGATATTAAGCTGGTGATTTCAACGGGACGCTCCAAAGCCATATTGCCAGCAGATATTTTAGCCTTGCTCGAAGCTGATGTCTTAGATGCGATTATTTGTATGAATGGACAGTATAGTTTTGATAAAAAGGGTCGGATTAGCCACTATCCGTTGTCCGCTGAGCAAACGGATACCATCGTGCGTCTGTGCCAACAGAGCGAGTTGATTCATAAGTTTGACTCTGCCACCCATATCGCTTGGTCAGGTGAAAATGAGCGCTTGCGCGAGTTTAATGCCATCACGCCAAACTCTATCGTTGACCCTGAATATCATAAAGGAAATACCGTCTATCAATGCTCAGTATTTTTTAACAATCAACAAGAGAAAATGCAAGACGTCGATTTTGCCCAGTACGATTTAAAGCTCGTCCATTGGCATCATATCGGCGCAGATATCTTACCGATAGAGGCATCCAAGGCGCGAGGCATTAAAGACGTCTGTCAATATTATGGGGTAGATGCCAGTGAGTGTATGGCGTTTGGTGATGGGATGAATGATTTAGAGATGTTTGACTTGGTCGGCTATGCGGTGGCGATGGGTGATGCAAAGCAAGAGTTGATTGCGCGTGCAGACTTCGTCACGGGTACGATTGAGGAGCGCGGTATTCAGTCGGTGCTTGAGCAATTTCATATTGCGTCTTAATAATCAGACTTTGCAAATTGCTATTTATCTAGGACGTGTCCTCATTTTTAAAATAAGGACACGCCCCAGATAAATCTAACCATGCTTCGTCATTAAACTATAAAGCCAACTACCGATTTTATAAAATCCGACAACAATCAAAATAAGCACCACCGCTGCCAGCACATAGGCCAACCAAACAGGCACATTACTCAACCAGCCAATCGTAAATGCCAAACCCATGTACGTCTCAACCGGCCAATTAACGATAGGTGTCGGCGAGCCAGCGTTAAACATAGTCATAAAGGCGACGATGCCAAGCACAGCAGTAATCAGTCCAGCACGTTTACGATTATTCATCTTTTGCCTCTTTTAATTCGAACCATTTAATTAACATTCGATTGTTTTTATTTTATCGGTACTCTTTGTATCTTATAAAAACCACGTTGTAAACTCATGGCTTAAGGGTAAAGCAGCTCTCATCATAGCATGATTATTTACGCTTATTATCTTACTCAAATTCAGCAGTAAATCTCATATTTGTGCTTTTATAGATTCTTCAGCCATTTATCAGTGCCACTTTTAGCAATATTATGAAGAACGAACTTCTTCCTTGCCCTTTAAATTCTTAACAATCATAGCCATAATAGTTTCACAACTGGCTCGATACCTTATATTCAACACTTAGTATTTAGCCCTTAGCTTCCATTATCTATCATTTAACTTTTTACTCATTTGCATCATTCTTATTTAGGAGAGATATTTTGACTCATTTATCATCGCCCCACAACATTGCTCGTAGCGCTCATATACTACCAAAAGCACTATTAGCCGTGGCTGTTGGGCTAGCACTTGCTAGCTGTAGTAAGTCAGACCATACGGCGGCTGATGGTACAGCGGCGAGTGCTGAAACGCTCAATCTGTATAACTGGTCAGAGTATATGCCGCAAGAAATCCTTGACGGCTTTACTGAAGAGACAGGCATTCGGGTCAATTACACCACTTTCGACTCTAATGAAGCTATGTACGCCAAGCTTAAATTGCTCGATGACTCTAGCCAATATGACTTAGCCATCCCATCAACATATTATGTCGAAAAAATGGCCAAAGAAGGCTTGCTGCAAGAGCTCGATAAATCCAAATTGAGCAATTTTAAGAATCTTGATACGTCTTTTACCAATACCAAGGTTGATCCAGAAAACAAATATTCGATTCCTTATATGTGGGGCAGCACTGGTCTTGCCATTAATGGTGACAAGGTCGATCCTGCAACCGTAAATAGCTGGAACGATTTATGGCGTCCTGAGTATAAAGGGCAAGTGATGCTGATGAACGATATGCGCGAAGTGTTTGGCATGGCGCTATTGACCCTTGGGCATTCAGGTAATAGTAAAAATCCTGACGAAATCAAAGACGCTTATGAGAAGCTCACGACCTTGATGCCAAATGTGAAGACCTTTAACTCGGATGCCTCGCGTATGCCTTATATGGAAGGCGAAACCACGGTTGGTATGAGTTGGAATGGCGAGGCAATTATCGCCAACAACGAAGGCTTGACTAGCTTGGTTTATAAATATCCAACTGAAGGCGCTATCTTGTGGATGGATAATTTTGTCATTCCTAAAAACGCCAAACAAGTCGATGCAGCGCACAAGTTTATTGACTACTTGCTGCGTCCTGAGAACTCCAAAATCGTCAGCGAAGAGATTGGTTATGCGTCGCCTAATATGGCTGCGCGTGAGATGATGCCAGAAGAGGTGAGAAACAATCCAACCATCTATCCGAGCAAAGACGTGCTGGCAAAAGCGGAGTTCCAAGAAGATGTGGGCGATGAAGCATTGCAAATCTATCAGCAGTATTGGGATAAGCTAAAAACTGGCCGTTAATTACTGTTTGTTGATAGCTGTTTTTAATAGCTTTTTTAACAACTGTTACCGCAAAAAAAACGCTGACTTAATAAAGTCAGCGTTTTTTATTTATTCTTTCTTGGCTTTTATTTAACTTTTATAGTCGGTTCAATATAATTTGGATACAAGGAAGGCGAGCGAAAATACTACGAATAGTAGACTAAGCGAGCCTGACACTGTATCTGATTTATATAGGATTGACTATATTTATAAGTGCAAATCATTTTCACTGCCTTTGTGCTCGATACGGCGCTGCTCGCGGCGTTGATAGCGCAGACCAGAGGCGGCAAACCATTTTGGCTTAGTCGTTTGCAATAAATCACTGAGCCGCTGCAGCTGTACTTGCAGCGTTTGGGTCAGCCAAAAATAGCCTTGCCACTCAAAGCCTAAATTTTCTACGCTTGGATATTCTGATACAGCGATGCGCGTAATCGGTCGAAATACTTCATCATTTGGACTACGTAATACCGCCGCCATATGCTGCATCGCTTGCGTCAATTCATGCTGATAATGAATAAGCAAAATATGGTTTTCATCGTCAATCTCAATATTGGCCAAACGCGGTGCCGCACTTAACAATAAATCAATGGTACCAATGATATTACGATGGGTACGCTGAATGGTTTCTAGTGTTTCCTTTTCAATGCCTGACTCACTTGCTGTGGCGGCGATATGCGGGCGCACGGCAAGCAAACGCTTATTGATTTTTTGTAGCGCTTTCACCAAGGACTTATTGACGGGTGTATCTGGTATAGAGCTGTTCGATGGATAAATAATGCTGGCCGAACTGGTCGCCTTACTATATTTAAACGGCTTAGGCACTAAGACATCCGCATCAATATGATTGCCAACCCCTGCATACAAATTGCTGCAGGTCTCAAGATTACTGGCCAACAAAAACCGCCACATCAACGTCGATTTAAGCGGTAAAATTAACGTTGCGGCCACCGCTACTCCTGCACCAAGCAAAATATTGAACGCGCGATATAAGCCATCTTGAGTAATATTGCTGTGGTCAGGACTCGACACAATCATCAGCATGGTAATACCTGTCAGCAGACCGATATAGCCCAATTGCTTGACCGCCACATAACCGATGATGCCACTGATAATGCCAATCAGCCCATAATACAACCACAGCCAGCCACCGATATCTTTAATCAGCCATAAGAAGCTAAGCCCAACTACTACCCCAAGCAAAGTACCCAATATCCGCTCTTTAGCCTTGGTATAAATCGCTCCTTGATATTGCAACAAACCCAAAATCACAAACACGGTAATGGTCGTCCACTCACCATGCGGCAAGTGCGTAAACTCATTTAACAAGAGCGCAATAAGTACAGCCAGACCCAAACGTATGGCATGCAAAACATCTGCATGCTGATAACGGGCATAAGGCTCTACAAACGGGACGGTAAATCGTTGCCAAAAAGTCGGTTTCACGCAGGGTATCTCTTATAAGTGAAGGAAGAAAAAATCGGTTAAATTCTAGCTACTGGCTTAACTATTAATAAAGCGATGATAAAGTCATGATCAAAAAATAACGCCTTTTACCTATTAAAAGATAAAAGACGCTGAAGGTCAAAACATGCTAGCACATAACGACGAAAAAACACCCTAACAACATAGCATTTGGCTATTGGTAATGCTGAAAGGTGCTGACAAATACTTGCCAGCACCTCCTATATTTACAAGTGTAAATCGGACTCGCCACCCTGCTCTTTCATTCTACGCTGCTCACGCCTTTGATAGCGCAGACCAGAAGCGGCATACCACTGCGGTTTGGTCGTTTGTAGCAGATCACTTAACTGTTGTAGTTGTGCTTGTAACGTTTGCGTCAACCAAAAATATCCTTGCCACTCAAACGTTGCATACTGTACGCTAGGATATTCTGATAGCGCAATACGCGTAATAGGTCGAAAAGTCTGATCGCCTGGACTACGTAATACTGCCGCGATATGCTGCATGGCTTGGGTGAGCTCGTGTTGATAGTGAATCAGTAGCGTATGATTATCATCGTCGATATCGATATTCGCCAAACGCGGTGCTGCACTGAGTAACAAATCGATGGTACCGATGATATTGCGATGGGTACGCTGAATCGTTTCTATCGTCTCTTTATGAATGCCGGACTCGCTTGCTGTTGCAGCGATATGTGGACGTACTGCAAGTAGTCGCTTGTTTATTTGCTGCAGCGATTTTATCAACGCTTTATTGACAGGCATATCTGCAATAGCGCTACTTTGAGGATAAGACAGGCTAGCTGAGCTTTTTGCTCTAGTATAGACAAGCGACTTGGGAGCCACTATTTCAGCATCGATATGATGTCCGACACCAGCATAAAGAGTACTACAGGCTTCTAAATTATTTGCCAATAAGAATCGCCACATCAACGTCGACTTTAGAGGTAAGATCACTGTCACCATGACCGCAATACCTGTACCGATTAAGATATTGAGTGCGCGATAGACACCATCTTGCGCCATATTAACTTGATTCAAGTTAGAGACGATCATCAGCATAGTAATGCCAGTGAGTAATCCAGTATACCCTAGCCGCCTGACCGAAAAATAACCAATAATCCCACTGACGATACCAATAAGCAGGTACTCTATCCCTAACCAAGCACCCGTCCCTTTATTGAACCATAAGATTGCAAATGCCACGACAATACCCAAAACCGTGCCTAGTACTCGCTCTTTGGCTTTGGTATAAATAGCGCCTTGATACTGTAGCAATCCTAAAATAATAAAGACAGTGATCGTCGTCCATTCTCCGTGTGGAAAATGGCTTATTTGATTGGCTAACAGCGCAAGTACAATGGCTGCACCGATACGTATGGCGTGCAAGATATCAGCGTGCTGATAGCGCGCATAAGGTTCAATGAATGGTGCAGTAAATCGTTGCCAAATTTTTGGTTTCACGCACAGGTACTCTTATTAATTGAAGAATATATAGTCAATGAAAAGTAATATCGAACCATCATGTACTGCTGATATCAAAAAAAACGTCTCTTACCTGTTAAAAGGCAAAAGACGTTTGAGATCGAAATAGAGTGGTCAATAATTGGATGTAAACCAAACCCATTATACCTCTAAGAAGTCCAAAATACCTTCAGCAGCTTCACGACCTTCCCAAATCGCGGTCACGACCAAATCAGAACCACGTACCATATCACCACCAGCAAATATCTTGGGGTTTTTGGTTTGGAATTTAAAGGTTTGCTTTTCCGCTGCCAGCACGCGCCCAGAGCTGTCCATTGCCACTTGCTGAGACTCAAACCAGTCAGCAGGGCTAGGACGGAAGCCAAAAGCCATAATCACAGCATCACATGGGATAATTTCTTCTGAATTAGGAATCGGCTCAGGACGCTGACGACCACGGTTGTCTGGCGCACCCAAGTGAGTCGTGACGACTTTCACGCCATTCACTTTACCATTCAAGCCAATGATTTCTGTCGGTTGACGATTGAATAGAAACTCAACGCCTTCCTCGCGAGCATTGACCACTTCGCGGCGCGAACCTGGCATGTTCTCTTCGTCACGGCGATAGGCACAAACTACTTGCTCAGCGCCTTGGCGAATACTGGTACGGTTACAATCCATCGCAGTATCACCACCACCTAGCACCACCACTCTTTTACCCTTAAAGTCGATATATTCTTCAGGATTTTTTTCCCAATCGTTGCAACGATTGACGTTGGCAATTAGGTAATCTAGCGCATCATGAACACCGGAAAGCTCTTCACCAGCAAAGCCGCCACGCATATAAGTGTAAGTACCCATGCCCATAAATACCGCATCGTACTCGCTTAACAGTTCATCAATACTAATATCAGTACCGATTTCTGTCTCAAGACGAAATTCCATGCCCATGCCTTCAAAGATGACACGGCGGTTACGCATGACGTCCTTTTCCATTTTAAACTCTGGAATACCAAAGGTCAGTAAACCACCAATTTCAGGACGCTTATCAAACACAACTGGTTTTACGCCATTTCTAACGAGTATATCCGCACAGCCCAAACCTGCTGGCCCTGCACCGATGATCGCGACTTTTTTATCTGTCCAAACCACATCAGACATATCCGGACGCCAGCCAAGTGCAAAGGCGGTATCGTTGATGTACTTTTCGACATTACCAATGGTCACAGCGCCAAAGCCATCATTTAAGGTACAAGCGCCTTCACATAAGCGATCTTGTGGACAGACGCGACCGCAGACCTCAGGCAACGTATTGGTGCGGTGACACAATTCAGCCGCTTGAAATATCTGCCCTTCGGTGGCCAATTTGAGCCAGTTAGGAATGTAGTTATGTACAGGGCACTTCCATTCACAATAAGGGTTACCACACTCCAGACAGCGGTGCGATTGCTGCGCAACGGCTTCACTCTCGAACGGTTTATAAATTTCAACAAATTCCGTTGAGCGCGTGGCGATGTCTTTTTTGGTCGGCTCAAGCCGTGGTACATCTAAAAACTGAAAACTATTTTCTAAGCGTTTTGCCATGGTATTGTCTCTTTAATATGAGGCTTTTTATATCAAGCTTTTTTAAAGTGGGCGGTGACAGTCAACGATGTCTCATTTATCGCAAAATTAAGAGCTTTATATCGTGACCGTCACTTACCTGCTGAAAACCTCTGAGTTAAAAGGTTTTTAAAAGCGGAACATTGGATAATCCAAGCAAAGCTACTGTGGGTCAGCCATGGTGGTCTTGAGAAGGCTCGCAATGTTTGCCGCTTTAGGCTTCACCAAATAAAACTTACGAACATAGTGCTCAAAGTCAGCCAATATCGTCTGACCCCACGCGCTGCCTGTTTTATTAACATGCGCTTCAATCACTTGCTGCAAATGAATACGATGCTCTTCGGTTTGCTCACTTGAGATACGATTCAGATCGATCAGCTCATGGTTACAACGGTCAAAGAAGTCCCCTTCCATATCGAGCACATAAGCAAAACCACCTGTCATACCTGCCCCAAAGTTGAGACCCGTACGCCCAAGAATAGTGACAATACCACCTGTCATATATTCACAGCAATGATCGCCTGTGCCTTCGATGACTGCGTGCGCGCCAGAGTTACGCACCCCAAAGCGCTCGCCAGCAGTACCAGCTGCATATAGTTTGCCGCCCGTTGCGCCATATAAGCAGGTATTACCAATGATGGCGGTCTCTTGCGCCGTAAAGCTTGAGTCTTTTGGTGGATAAATAACAATCTCACCGCCAGCCATGCCTTTGCCGACATAATCATTGGCATCGCCTTCTAGCTCAATATTTAGACCACCTGCATTCCAGACGCCTAAACTTTGCCCAGCAGTACCAGTCAGATGCAGTTTAATTGGCATATCACTCATGCCAAGGTTGCCCCATACTTGCGCAATTTCACCAGAGATACGCGCGCCGATAGAGCGATCACAGTTACCGACATAATAGCTATAATCGCCGCCATTACCTTGACGAATATTGAGCAGCATATCACTAATCATCTGTTCAGCGAGTAAGCCTTTATCAAATGGCTCATTACGCTCAACCTGACAGGTTTGGGCTTTACCACTACTGGCCGGATGGCTAAATAATAATGGCGTTAAATCCAAATGACGCTGCTTATCCGTGTTACCTTCTAATACTTCAAGCAAGTCAGTCCGTCCGACCAACTCTTCCATACTACGCACACCAAGGGCGGCAAGCCATTCGCGCGTTTCAGTTGCTACAAATTTAAAGAAGTTAATGAGCATCTCTGCTTCACCAATGAAATGCTCGTCACGTAGCTTGGCTTTTTGCGTCGCAACCCCAGTCGGGCAATTATTAAGATGGCAAATGCGTAGGTATTTACAACCAACGGCTATCATCGGCGTGGTACCAAAGCCAAAGCTTTCTGCCCCAAGGATAGCGGCTTTTACCACATCAAGTCCTGTCTTTAGACCACCATCAGTTTGAATACGAACTTTATGACGCAAGCCATTTACTCGTAGTGATTGGTGGGTCTCAGCAAGTCCTAGCTCCCATGGTGACCCTGCATGATGGATAGACGATAGCGGAGAGGCTGCTGTGCCGCCATCATAGCCTGAAATGGTGATTAAATCGGCATAGGCTTTTGCCACACCAGTCGCGATAGTACCAACGCCCGGACGTGAGACCAGTTTCACCGATACCAAGGCATCTGGATTGACTTGTTTTAAGTCAAAAATCAGCTGTGCTAAATCTTCGATAGAATAGATATCATGATGCGGCGGTGGTGAAATCAACGTCACACCCGGTACAGAATAACGTAAGCGCGCAATCAAAGCATTGACCTTACCACCCGGCAGCTGACCTCCCTCACCCGGCTTGGCACCCTGTGCAACCTTGATTTGCATCACTTCTGCTGAACGCAAATACGCTGGGGTGACGCCAAAACGACCCGAGGCAATTTGTTTGATCTTTGAGTTGCGCAGCGTGCCATAACGTACTGGATCTTCGCCGCCCTCACCAGAGTTTGAACGTCCACCGATGGTATTCATCGCCATGGCAATCGCTTCATGGGCTTCCGGTGACAATGCTCCTAACGACATGCCTGCCGAGTCAAAGCGCGTCAGAATAGCTGAGATATCCTCTACGTCATTCACATCGATAGAGTTATCTGTTTTTAATTGCAATAAATCACGCAAGGTCGCCACAGGACGGCTATTCACTAAGTTGGCATAATTACGATAATTGTCGTAATCACCCGTGCGTACAGCTGTATGCAGGCTATTAATCACGTCTGGGTTAAAGGCATGATATTCTTTGTTGAAGACAAACTTCAGTAAGCCACCTTGATCGAGTGGCGCGCGGCGCTTGAAAGCATTCGCCGCTAGCTGTGCTTGATCGGCAGCTAAGTCAGCAAAGGTCGCACCTTTAATACGACTCTGTACGCCTTTGAAACACAGGCTCACCACCTCTTCAGAGAGACCCACTGCTTCAAATAACTGCGCGCCGCGATAAGAGACAATGGTCGAGATGCCCATTTTTGATAAGATTTTTAGCAAGCCTTTATCCAAGCCTTTACGGAAATTAACCCGCGCTTGAATCGGATCGCCAAGCAGCTCGCCAGTCGCTACTAAGTCGTCAATAACATCATAAGCCAAGTATGGATACACGCAAGTCGCACCAAAACCAATCAATACTGCCACTTGATGCGAGTCGCGCGCCAAACCAGTCTCAATGATTAAATTAGCATCAGTACGAATACCTTGACCAATCAAATAATGATGCACCGCACCCGTTACCATGATGGCGTTGGCTGGTACTTTATCGGCATCGATATGTTTATCAGACAACACAATCAAAGTGTGACCAGCTCGGATGCTGTTAGCCACTTGCTCGCAGATAGCCATGATGGCTTCTGATAACTCAAGGGTGCGATCATAGTTTAAATCAATACGCGCCATTTTAAAGGCTGGATCACCCAAGGTCTCAAGCTGCTGCATCTTGCTGGCTGACAGTACAGGCGACGATAAGATAATACGGTGTGCATCTCGCGCTGATGGCGCAAACACATTGGTCTCAGCACCGAGGCAGGTCTGCAATGACATCACGATAGATTCACGCAATGGATCAATCGGTGGATTGGTCACCTGTGCGAACTGCTGGCGGAAAAAGTCACCGACATGGCGGATTTGCTGCGACAACACTGCCATGGGCGTATCATCACCCATTGAACCGACAGGCTCTTGACCATTTTCGGCGTTGGGGCGGATAATTTCAGTACGCTCTTCATTGGTGATGTGATACATTTTTTGCAGTGTTTTTAGCTCATTACCACGGCATGTTTGCGCTGCTAATTCTTCCTCTAAACGCTCATCATCACGGATACGGGTTGCTTCTTCACGCAGCCATTTACGGTACGGATGGGCTTTTTTCAGTAACGTCGCAATCGCTTTAGTATCTAAAATTTGACCCGTTAAAGTATCAATAACGAGCATTTGACCAGGGCCAACGCGTCCTTTTGCCAATACATCTTTTGGCGAGTAATCCCACACACCAACTTCAGAGGCAACGGTGATATAGCCGTTCTTGGTCGTTACCCAGCGCGATGGGCGCAGACCGTTACGATCAAGCATACAGACCGCATAGCGTCCATCTTGAATCACCAAACCTGCTGGACCATCCCACGCTTCCATGTGCTGCGAATAAAACTCATAAAAGGCGCGCAAATCCATATCCATGCTATCGACATTCTGCCAAGCAGGTGGCACGAGAATCGACATCGCATGGAATAGATTCATACCACCTGACATGAGGACTTCAAGCATATTATCTAAGCTTGATGAGTCAGAGCCCGTACTGTTCACCAGTGGCGTCAATTCATTCAAATTGGGCAATTTGTCTGATTTTAGTTTTGGCGTCCGTGCCTCAGACCAGTTGCGATTGCCTGTGATGGTATTCAACTCGCCATTGTGGGCAAGATAACGAAACGGCTGCGCCAAGGGCCAACGCGGCAAGGTATTGGTGGAGAAACGCTGATGAAATACCACGATATGCGATGCCAAACGCGCATCTTGCAAATCCAAGAAAAATGCTGGCAAGTCTGATGGCATCACCAAACCTTTATAGATAATCGTCTGACAGCTTAATGAGCACACATAAAACAGCTCATCATCAGCCAAGCGCTGCTCTGCTTTTTTGCGTGCGACAAACAGTTTACGGTTAAAGTCATCCGCTGCCAAATCATCGGGTGCGTTGACAAACACTTGCTTAAAATCAGGTAAAGTCTCACGGCCAATGTCACCGACGATGCTCAAATCAAGCGGTACATCACGCCAGCCAGCAACCTCTAATCCTTGGGCAACAATCTCATCGCTAAGCACTTGCTGGCTATCACGAGCTTTTGTCTCATCTAAATTGACAAAGATCATACCAACTGCAAAGTTGTTAGTAATCGCGAACCCTTGCTCAGCAGCAATACCTCTAAAAAACTCAACAGGCGTCGCCAGTAGTAGACCACAACCATCACCCGTTCTACCATCAGCAGCAACACCGCCGCGATGGGTCATACAGCTTAGACTATGAATAGCAGTTTTTACCAAATCATGGCTGGCTTGTCCCTCAATATGAGCGATCAAACCAAAACCACAGTTATCAGAAAAGTCATCTGGCGTGGCCAGGTGGGTTTGCGAGGAAATCATTGACATGGCTAGTCCTTTTAGGTGAACGGGCAATTTATGCATCCAATGCAGATCATAAACTGAAGACCGTAAGCAGAACGGGCTAATAATTAATATTCGTATATCCGAATTAATAAATGATGTGACGCTCATAGACATCATACTTTGGGACTAAGGTGAAAGCTCTGGCACTCCCAGTCATTGAATGATGTTTCAATAGATCATTAACATATTAAAAGATAGTAAACGGTCGCCCTTGGCAATGACATACAGCCCTGTATACCCGTTACCTAATCGTCAATAACGCAATGTCGCTATCTTGAGTGTCACTTGTTATCACACCATGCCTAGCAATCCAGACTGATTGACTACGCATGTAATAACCGTGCATTTGACTAATTTTGAATATCTGACGCTCTGTAATCAAGCGCTTCATTCACTCTAAAGAGAGCAATAATAAGAGAGGTTGCGCCACTTGCGATAGCTTAATTATAGATAGCAAGTGACAACGCTTGAGACAAAAAATTTTAGTAACGTATCTTTTAAATGATAGAAGTTTACCAATTCATTGTTAAAAAACAATTTTTACGATAACTATACAGAACGTCGCCCACAGTTATATTAGTTAATGACGGACAAAAAATCTAGTCTTTTCTATCGATTCACCCACCATATTTTGTAAGAGAACTTATTACTATTGGTTATAGGATGATTAAATGTTCTATGCAAATTTTGATACATAGTATCTGTGACAAGGCTTAGTTGAGATACTTAATTAAGATCAACTTCTTTTGGAAATGTATTTTTAGTACTAATTATATGCTTTATGATGCTCCACAAAAAAGCCCACTAACCAGCTTGTCAGTGGGTTTTTGTCAATCATAGTAGTAACGAGGTTATCATAGCTATCAACGATATGATCAAAGGACAAACACACTCTAATTACTTTTGTCTTCTATCAATGTTTTTATGCTGTCATTGTTGCTCTTAGGAGGATTGGTATTCTTGCTAGTAGCGTTTGCGCCAGAATTTGTGCTACTGGTACTACTTGGCGGCTTTGGTGTTGCGACTACTGGGGGTTTTTTAGTGGTATTTTCAGTGCCTGATGTCACTGGTTTTTTATTCTCTGGTTCAGACTTAGTTCCACTACCTTCATTTTTAGGCGTGGTAACAGAGGAGACCTCCTCTTCATTGCCAACAATACGCTCTTCAGTGACCGATAAAGTATCGGAGGTGTCCGCTGACTGACGGATACTTTCATTGTCGCTGTTACTGGCAGTTTCTTGACTGCTACGACCAGCATTGTCCCCATTATTCGTTTCTGGCAGTGGCTGGCGCACTGGCACTTCGCGCTTAGTCGGTTTTAAATCAACAGAACGTGTGCGTCTGGTGCTCAAATCTTTAACCGGATCAGGGCGTTCATAATTATCGATGATACCGACATAACGATTGATCTCTTCTGGCAACACACGCACATTGGCTGGCAACTTAAAGTCTATCAGTTTTGCCGCGCCAACCGCTTCTTGTGGACTACTCATGAGCCCATAAGTTAACATATAGCGGACTTGATTTTCATCGTCAAGATAACGGAAATAAGCAAATTTATTACGGTCTGCGCGGCCTTCTAGATAACTGACAATCACATCGTTTTCGGCGACATTCATCACCTGCACTGTCCACTTACCTTTATTCGCCAACAAATAACGTTTGTCTTTAAACTCAGCAGGATAATTGCGCAAATCACGTACCGTCGTATCAAAACTAATGGGCTGCACGTCGGTATCAAGCTCGTGTAACGACTCTATTTTTAAGGGCTGCTCAAGCTCAGCACTCAATGGTTGCGGTGCTGATATGGGGGCATTTTCAATTTTGGCACCCATCGCTGGCGTTTGACTAAACATCCAAATCAGAGCCGTAACCACACCCAGCAGCAAGGTCATTATCAGCCAAATCAACGCTTGACGGCGATATGACTGGCTAGCGGTACGCGGCGTCGTTCTTGAAGCTGCCATGGGAGTATCCTTGGTGAAAATAAAGTTGACCGCATTCAAGAGATGCGCAGTAAGTAGAATGGCGGCGAGCCAGTCTGCTTTAAACCCTTGAGTTCAGTGAGTATTCATGAGCACTAAAGCTTTAAGACATTATACGCGGTGTTGTGACAATACCTCGAGTAAAAGATCTTCATCGAAATCATTGGTCAATACGGCCTGACCTAGTGATTTTAACAAAATCAGGCGGATTTGTCCGTGTTTCACTTTTTTATCATGTCCCATCAAGCTTAGCGCCGTTTGTGTATCAATGCGTGGCGGGGTGATAGGCAAATTTGCTAAGGTTAAAATACGCTTAATACGAGCAACGTCCTCAGCCGTTAACCAACCCATTTTCTGTGATAACTCTGCGGCTTGTACCATGCCAGCAGCAACTGCCTCACCGTGTAGCCAATTACCATAGCCTTCATGGGTTTCAATGACATGACCAAAAGTATGACCAAAATTTAACAATGCTCGCACGCCTGACTCTCTTTCATCTTGCGCGACGATATCGGCTTTATACTGACAGCAGCGTTTTACGGCATCACCAAGTACCGCTAAATCCAAATCCATCATCGCCGGCAGATTGACTTCCAGCCAATCTAAGAACGTGATATCCATAATGAGCGCGTATTTAATGACCTCAGCCAACCCAGCTGACAACTCGCGCGCTGGCAAAGTCTTGAGCGTACTCATATCAGCGAGTACCATTTGCGGCTGCCAAAAAGCGCCAATCATGTTTTTGCCTTGAGGATGATTGATGCCCGTCTTACCACCAACGCTCGAATCCACTTGTGACAGTAGCGTGGTTGGAATCTGGATAAAATTTACACCACGCATAAAGCTTGCAGCAGCAAAGCCCGTCATATCGCCCACAACGCCACCACCTAAAGCAATAAGCGTAACGTCACGATTGAAATGCGCTGCCATCAATACATCGTAAATTTGATTGATACTGGTCTGATGCTTATATTGCTCACCATCTGGCAATACGCAAACACGCACAGTGAACTGCTCTGTTAACTCTTTTTCTAAAGCGTTTAGGTATAAAGGCGCAACAGTATCATTAGTGACAATCAATACTTGGCGACCACGAATATAAGGTGTGATCATCTTTGCCATACTGTTGTGATTTATCGCTGTTTTCTCAGTAATGACGATTGGATAGTCATGGCTTTGCGTATGAACCGTTAAACCGTCATGAAACAGTGGCGTTGCCATTAAACACTCCCTAAGCATTTTGAATGAGATAAAAGTAGCTGAGCTTAACTAGGGCGCGTCCTGATTTTTATCGCCATTTTTAAATGAGGACACGCCTTGATAAAGTTTATCATTATGGTTAATTTTCTTTATCTTCTGGTGCTATAGCAGTCGAGTCAGTAAATGACTCTAGTTGCTGTAAAAGCTGATTGACCATATGACGGGGATAAGTATGACCAGTTGGCATAATAATATGAGCGACTTGGCGATATAAGGGATCACGAGTGCTATATAAATCTTGCAAGATTTTTCTAGGATTTGGCTGCTGTAACAGTGGTCGTGATTTGTCTTTAGCCGTGCGAGCCATTTGCACATCAACTGGCGCATTCAAATAAACCACGATACCGCGCTGATGCAAAAACGCTCTGTTTTCAGCACACATCACAGCGCCACCACCTGTCGCTAAGACGATTTGGTCTTTTTGAGTCAACTCATCGATGGCGCGCGTTTCACGCTCACGGAAGCCCGCCTCGCCTTCTTTAGCGAATATCCAAGCAATGTCAGCCCCTGTCTGCGATTCAATGTACCAATCACTGTCTACAAAGGTGCGCCCCAACTGCTTAGCCAGCAATTTACCGATGGTTGTCTTCCCTGCTCCCATCGGCCCTACTAAAAACACCGACGGCAATTCCTCCACCATAATACTTACTCAGCTAAATTAGCTATGATACAACGTCATTGATATTCTGGCTAGTAATGAGCGTTGATTATTGTTAGTAAAATTCAATCAATATGAAAATTTTCCCATAAAAAAAGCAAGCGTTGATGCTTGCTTCTTTTGAGCGAAAACCAATCAATAAATGATTAATCTATGCGGCTAATACCATCATTGATTAATTTTGGCGTGATAAATATCAATAACTCTTCTTTAGAATTACTACGCACGTCTTTACGGAAAGCGCGACCAATATAAGGCAGATCTCCTAAGAAAGGTACTTTATCGACACCATTGCTGGTACGATTCTTAAAGACACCACCCAACACAACCGTTTGACCATCTTCAACAATAACATTGGTCGAAATAGAGTCTTCAGCAATAGCAACCTGATTGTTAATAATGGTCGGCGTACCGTTAGTGATTAACAATTGCAAGCCGATTTTACCATCTGGGGTGATATTTGGTGTGGCCTCTAAACTCAATGCTGCTTCTTTAAAGCTAGTGGTAGTTGCTCCACTGGCAGACGCTTCTTGATAAGGAATCTGCGTCCCTGAAGAGACTTTCGCCGTTTGCTTGTCTGCTGTCAGAATCTTCGGCGTAGAAATCACTTCACCGCGATTATCCGCTTGCAGTGCTGACAATTCAAGATCAAGCATCACATCTGACATGCTAAGCAAGCCAAAGGCAATACTACCAGCAGGGTTGGCAACCCCTAAATCGACGTTTAAGTTATCAGGACGAGTAATATCGTATGAAGGATAAGAAACTGTTTGACCATTTACCGTCGTCGTTTCTACATCGAAGTCTTTTAAATCCCATAGCGTTTGATTACTACCACCGACCAATAAATTACGGTTGTTAGCAGCACCATTTGACAAGATACCCCAACGAACCCCAATCTCTTTACTAAAGCTATCAGTGGCACTCACAATACGCGCTTCAATCATGACCTGACGGACTGGAATATCAATTTTACCAATCAATTTATGGATATTTTCGATACTGTCAGCCACATCTTTAATAATTAAAGTATTGGTACGTTCATCTACCGTTACCGTTCCACGATTAGACAATAAGGTATTGTTATCAGCAGCATTTGCATTGCTGCCACCTGATGAGCCACTGCCTTGAGAAATAAGTGTCAAAACATCTGGCGCTTTTGCATAGCTAAGACGAATATATTCTGTGCGTAATGGCGCAAAAGACTCAACTGCTTGCTGTGCTTCAAGCTCACGTGCTTCCTGCTCAGCAAGCTCGGTGGAAGGCGCAACCAAAATGACATTGCCATTTTCACGCTTACCAAGATTCTTACTCTTTAGAATAATATCTAGCGCTTGATCCCATGGGACATTAATCAGGCGTAAGGTGATATTGCCCGCGACTGAATCACTAGCCACAATATTCATTTCTGTGAACTGCGCTAGGATATCTAAGACACTACGAATCTCAACGTCTTGAAACTCCATAGATAGCGCTTCACCGCTATAGACTTTTTCTTCAAGTGTTGGCTCACGTAGTAGCTCAGGTTTTCTGATATTAATATTCAGCTGATTGCCTGATTGATAAGCCTGATACTCATAATCTTCTTTGACATTAATAGTGATTACACCATTCTGACCTTGGTTTTTAGTATCAATACTATCAACCAGACCACTATTAATATTCAAACGGCGCAATAAATTTCTTGGCACGGTGCTACCCGTTAAGCGTACCACTAACTTGTTGCCTTGACGTTGTACATCAACGGGAATGGCTTCATTGGTAAGTGCGATGCTAACGTTGCCACCACCATCATTTCCTGCGGCAAAATTGACGGCACTCAAACCATCATAGCTATATTGCTTACTCACTTGCGATGCAGCAAGTTGTGGGCTTAATAATGGGTTAACTCTGACCACCATGGTATCAGCAGGCACTTGGTTTTTAACCACCGTTTTACTGGCTATATTGACTGCCGGTGCACTACTGGTTTCTACAATCGGTGTAACGACTGCTGTCGTCGTGATCGCATTATTGTCATTGAGTACGTCTTGGATAGGATCATTGGTCATTACTGGACGATTAGGATCGGTAATGGTTAATAGTAAATCGTTACCCTCAATCGATGTCGTATAGTTACCTGCCTGTTTTAGCTCAACAATCAGGCGCGTAGTACTGTCACTATTCAACGTCGTGACCTTATCAATCATACCAATATTGTATTCATTAAAGCGACTAGCAAGTCCATTCTGCACTTTTTCAAAATCTAGTACCAAACGGCTAGGGTTATCAAGCTGATAGGCGGCAGGTAACACTGGTAAACCGTCAAATCCCAAACGCATTTGCGTCACTGATGGTGCAGTTTGTACCACAGAAACTTCGTTAATGCGCTGTGCGGCATGGGCACTATTACTCACTGCTACCATGCTGATTGCCAATGCTGAAATGGCAAAAGCAGAAGATACGCGGTTGCTCATCATCATTACCTTGTTATTGCGTACTGTCATTATTTATTCCTCAAAAAATCTGCCGACTTAGCTTATGGGTGAAACCAACGACTGGGGTTTTTCAACAAACCCAGCGCGGCTGTCTGGCACAATTTCAATCAAGTTAATCTGGGTCGGCGTGA
Source organism: Psychrobacter sp. TWR1-1-1 (assembly GCF_049895865.1). Taxonomy (NCBI): domain Bacteria; kingdom Pseudomonadati; phylum Pseudomonadota; class Gammaproteobacteria; order Moraxellales; family Moraxellaceae; genus Psychrobacter; species Psychrobacter sp. TWR1-1-1. The sequence goes on from NZ_JAFCTE010000005.1 coordinate 137,233, forward strand.
TTTCAACAATACGGCCGTCATTTAGTCCAAGATAATCACCTACTTTCACACTCGCGACTGAACCATCAGGGCGTTGTACCAACGCATATCGCTGACCTTCAGGTGAAATTACGACACCACGAAAAATCAGTTGCGATAGCTCATATTGCTCAAGAGGTTCTTTCACTCTGGTAATGTCAGGACGCACACCATCGATGGAAGTGGTAGGACCTTGGACATTGACTAAACTCGGTGGTAAGAATGGACTGCGCTGTGCGCTGGCACTATAAACAAAGTCTTCTACTAGCTCAGCTTTGGGCGGTGGTTCAATAGGTTGAGCTGGCTGATTACGGATATCGGTCATTGATTGCTCTGCCATACCAATGCGATCCGCACACCCTGTCATGGACAATACAGCCATGCTTAAAACCAATAGCGTAGGCAGTTTTTGAATATTCATTAGTTGCCTCCTGCATTATCAGTGGTTGCAGCGTCAGTGACAGCAACCGTTTCATCACCCTCAGGGTCAGCTTCTTTTGAACGATAGGTTTTGGTTTGTAATACCAAATTAAGCTCCGGTAAAACATCCAATGTCGGCTGCGGATTGCTAACCTCAAAATCATGCATAGTAATGATTCGTGGTAAGGCTGCAAGACCACTAATAAAGCTACCAAACTGATGATATTCGCCCAAAGCAGCAATGCGGATAGGTTGCTCAATAAAAAATTCGTTTTCAATCTCAGGCTCTACTGAAATGTCTTGAAAACGTATATTGCTGCCGACACCCGTCATGTTAATGCCCTCAACCAGCTCTGATACACGCGTATCTTTTGGTAGCTGATCGAGTAAGGTATTGAACTCAGCTTCCATTTGGACAACTTGCTCTTGGTAAGCTTTTAAATGACGCGCGCGTGATTCTTTTTCACGATAGCTATCAAGTAACGTTTGTTGCTGGCTCTCAGCAGCATTGATCTCATCGATTTTACTACTAATCGGTAAAGCCCACGCCAACGCTGCGATGAGCGTAATGATAAGCCCTATTACCGTTACCTTTACAGGTAATGGCCAGCTGCCGTAGTTTTCAGAGTCTAACGACTCAAAACTGCGGCGAAACTCCTGTAAATCAAACTGTTGCTTTGGTTTCAAGGCCGTTTTTTTGGTTTTAATCAAGCTTTTTTTACGGTTAAGCTTCATAACTCACCTCCAGGTACAGTGGTACCGTCAGCACCTTCTACAGGAACGGCTGTTTCCGACTGTACTTTGGTCGTGATCACAAACTGTACATAACTGTCTTCAGGATAAATAGGACGCGGCTGTTCACCAGCGGTGACCGTATTATTAAGCACTGGTGCAGATTCATAAGCACTGATATTTTGTTGGATATTACTAACGGCTGAATCACCCATCCATTTACTATCATCAAGATTACGAATCAAACTTGATACAATATTTGGATTATCAGCTCGACCTGTCAGCGTCAAAACATCGCCTTCACGTTTGAGGTTATTCAAATAAAGTGCCGGCGGGATAGCTTTAGCAAGATCATCCCATAAACGAACAGGCACAGGACGTCGACCCTGCAAGTCTTGAATGACTTGCATACGTGAAATGATATCGTCACGGCGCTGCTCCAGACTATCAATTTCAGTCAAAGCCGTATCTAAAAGCACATTTTCTTTTTCAATCAATGCGTTCGCATCAAGTTGTTCATCAAGCTCGTTGTTAAAGTAGCTCCATGAAGCAAATGCAGCCAATAAAGTAAGCAAAGTCACTGCCACTACTAACGTGAGAAATTCTTTATTGCGACGCTCGCGCTCTTCTTGGCGCCAAGGTAATAGGTTAATACGAGCCATTAGTCGAAGCTCCTTAACGCAAGACCGCATGCAGCCATTAAAATTGGTGCATCAATGGCCAGTTGCTCATTATCGATATTTGGTGCAATAGTCATATTGGTAAAAGGGTTGGCAATACTGACAGTTACCCCAAGTTTTTGCTGTGCCATGCCAGCAAGACCAGCAATAGAGCTACTACCACCAGCAAGAACCACATGATCGATACTACTGTATTGGCTTGAAGAGAAGTAAAATTGCAATGAGCGAGTAATTTGTTGAATGGTATTCTCAATGAAAGGCGTCAATACATCAAAGTAGTAGTCATCTGGTAAGGTACGCTCACGCTTACTGATAGCCGCTTCTTCAGCAGATAGTCCATAACGATTTTGTATCGCTTCTGTCAACTGAACACCACCAAATAGTTGTTCACGGCTATAGATAAACTCACCGTTCTTAGCGATATATAAAGTCGTTTGATTATGACCAATATCTATCAAAGCCACTAATTCAGGGGCATTTGGCAAGTTATCTACCATGAGTCCGAAAGCACGCTCTATCGCATGGGATTCGATATCCATAACCTTCGTTTGAAGACCACCAAAGGTTAAGGCATCAACTCTTTGGTCAACATTCTCCGAGCGTGATGCGGCAAGTAAGACTTGCACCATATCATCACTTACTAAAGAAGGTCCTAAAACTTCAAAGTCTAAGTTGACGTCTTCTAATGGATAAGGTATGTATTGATCAGCATCTAAACGTATTTGAGCTTCGCGCTCAACATCGCTTAGCGCAGCATCCATATCAATAATTTTAGTAATCACTGCTGATCCTGATACGGCAGTTGCAGCACTACTACCAGCGACGTGACAGCGCTTAGCTAAGTTAGCAATGATATGACCGACCGCTTCAGTGTCTACAAGAAGTTTATCGACGACTATACCTTCTGGCAATCTTTCGATGCCATAAGATTTTAGATGAAACATACCTTGTTGGCGCTCTATGTCAACCAACTTCACTGAAGTGGCACAGATATCAACACCAATCAAATGTCGACTTTTTGAAGTAAATAGCCTCACAAACTCTATACCTTATATTAAGTGTACAATCTGATAGTTATTTGTAATAATTCAGTACAATACTTTACTTAACAGATAGATTCAAGCATTTAAATAAGTTATTAAGGTCAACTTACACATTTATTATGACCTGCTGATTTTGTTCAAGGTATAATACATTATCTGTTGCAAATTTTAATTGATAAGTCTTCTTATGACCAAAAAAAATGCTACCGCCCGTCTCATTCACTTTTTGGTGGGGCTTGTTATTGCCTGCTTGGCATTGGCAGTTATCTTAGCACTTGCTGTGCCCATTGGTTTTTATGGGATGGCGATGTATTTATCGCCTACCCTGCCCAGTATTCAAGAGATTAAAACAGCGAATTTAGAGATGCCATTACAGATATATAGTAGTGATGACAAACTCATTGGCCAATATGGTAACCGTTTGTCTTTACCTGTTACTTTTGAAGATATTCCTGAAAATTTGACTCACGCTTTTTTAGCAGCAGAAGATGCGTCCTTTTTTCAGCACAGTGGTATTAGTATTAAAGGTCTTGGTCGCGCGGTGACAGAAGTAGTAACTGATGACGACAGCCAAACGGGCGGCTCTACCATTACTATGCAGGTTGCCAAAAACTATTTCTTAAGTCCAGAGCGCACCTTAAATCGTAAATTAGTCGAGCTATTTTTAGCACGTAAAATAGAAGATGAGCTCAGTAAAAATGATATCTTGACGCTTTATGTCAACAAAATCTATCTAGGCGAAGGCGCTTATGGTATCCGCGCCGCGGCCAAAAAATACTATAGTAAATCCCTAGAAAACCTCACAATTGCTGAAACAGCAATGTTGGCAGGTCTACCCAAAGCCCCTTCTAAATATAATCCTGTTGCCAATCCCAGTCGCGCGCTGACTCGCCGCAACTGGATTATTGGACGCATGCACGAGTTAGGCTATATCAGCAAAGCACAACGCGACGAAGCGATCAGCTCACCAGTAGGCATTAACCTCTATAAAGAGAAGCTCGACGTCAATATGCCGTATTTGGCAGAAATGACACGCTCTACCTTAGTTGATCGCTATGGTGAGCAAGTGATGCATAGTGGATGGCGAGTACGCCTTACGGTTGATAGCAAAGCACAGACAGATGCGGAAGCGGCGGTACTGACCGGTTTGGTGGCTTACGAACATCGTCATGGTTGGCGCGGGGCTGAAGCAAATGATGAACCGCTAGAAAATTTCCGACGCTATAGCAATATGACTCCTGCCAAAGTCACCAAGGTTAATGCTCGCAGTTTTGAGGCGATAATGCCCTCTGGTGAGAATGTGACCGTTGGTTGGTCTGGGATGAGCTGGGCACGCAAGTATATTTCTGCCAATCGTATTGGTTACTTTCCTGACAACGCTCGCCAAATTGTCAATAAAAACGATATCATTCGTTTGATACCGACCGCGAATGGTAATTGGCAGTTGGGACAAATTCCCAAACTACAAGGAAGTCTGGTCTCATTGAATCCAGAAACTGGCGCTGTTAAAGCATTGGTCGGTGGCTTTGACTTTAATCACAGTAAATTCAATCGTGCTCTACAAGGCTGGCGTCAACCAGGCTCAACCATTAAACCACTTGTCTATACCGCTGCTCTAGAAAAAGGCTATCGCCCAGATAGCATTGTTTCGGATCGACCGATTCAAGTAGGTGACTGGAAACCGAAAAATTCTGATCAACGTTTTTTAGGCGAAATCACTTTACGCCGTGGACTGTATTTATCTCGTAACTTAGTCTCTATTCGTCTCTTACAAGCCATTGGTATCTCTGATACGCGCGACCTATTAGATGAATTCGGACTTGATAAAGAAAAGCTACCGACGACTTTGTCGTTAGCGTTAGGTGCAGGACAAGCAACACCGTTACAAATGGCAACAGCCTATGCCACGTTCGCGAATGGCGGTCACCGTGTACAGCCGTATTTTATCGAACAAATTTATAATTATAATAATAACCTCCTCTTTCAGGCAAACCCACGCCAAGCGTGTGCCACCTGCTTCAATGAAAAACTTGAAGACCTCAATAGAAATCTCATCGAAGATTATAAGAAGTCAATTGAAAATGAAGACAGTGCTATCGATGATGAAGTGATGGTTAAAGAACAAAATTTAGAAAACAGTGATAACATTGAACAAAACGGTAAAGCGCTAAATTTAAAGGTTTATGATGCTAGTCCACAGGCCGATCGCTTAAAAGCGCCAGCGGTTCAATATGCAGTGGCTAAGCAAGCACCTCGAATCTTACAACCCAGAGTCGCTTTTGAGATGGCAGATATCTTACGTGACGTCGTACAGCGTGGTACGGCAGTACGAGCCAAGGCTTTAGGTCGTGATGATATTGGTGGCAAGACTGGTACCACCAATGAAGCAAAAGACGCTTGGTTTGCAGGTTTTCATCCTACCAATGCAACTGTCGTATGGATGGGTTTTGATCAACCATCAACCATGGGTCGTCGCGAATATGGTGGTGTGGCAGCCCTACCCGTTTGGATGGATTTTATGAAAGCCCAACTTAAAGATACGCCTCATCAGTGGGTATCTATCAATAACCGCGCCAAATCGAAAAAACAAAAGCAAAAAATTATAGAAATGACTGATGATGGTATTCTGGCCGATGATGAAGATACGGATAGCAGCGAATCAGAAAAACCAGTTAAGACGCAGGCTCAACAGCGTAAATCACCACCAACTGAGCCTGTTGAAGCACAAACTAGCTCTCAAGCAGCCAAACCTAGTAACAGTCGTAGTAATGATAGCGTGCCGCAAAACCCTTTATCGGTAACACCCGTTGAGCGCATGCCACCGATACCAGAGTAGACAACCATTAATAATATAAACTTATGACGCAAAAAAAGGCTTATTTAGCACTCGCTAAATAAGCCTTTTTTATACTTAATATTTTGATCAATACCACTCTATTAAAGAATAGTCATCAGTCAACTATAGTCAAAGTATTTTTAAATCGCTACAGTGCTGCTGGGATAAAATTTTCGCAGCCTCTGTGAATACAGCAAGCAAGTAAAATTTTTACCAGTAGCACCATAATACAATCGTATCGGTTTTATTTTTCTTTGACTATAGGACACGTCTTCATTTTAAAAATGGTGATAAAAATGAGATAAAATTTTAATAACTATTTTTAGAACTCAACCATACCAGCACGTAGTTGCTCAATCAGCTCTAAAAACTGCTGACGCCATTCTCGTATGGTCGTCTCATCTGGCAGCCATTGATTCGACAAGGTCACAACGTTAACAATAAGATCAGGTGAGGCAGTATTGCTTGGTGTTTGATCTACGATAGTATCTGGTGGCACGGCGTACAGACAACGCTGATACGCACGCTCTACATTGGCCAAAAAACCCTGCTGCTGTAACTGCTGTAATCGCTGAATCTCAGGCGATACTTGGGTACGCTCGCTCAATGCTTGCTCAATATCTGACAATGTTGGTGCGCTCATGTTTAAACTATAAAAATAACCTAGCTCTTGGGTGAATGCGAGAAAGGCACCGTATAGATGAAAAATAGCAGTTTCACAATGGGCTTGGTATAGCTGCTTATCATCGGTACTTCCCGCTGCTTGGCAGGATAGACGACAGAAATACAGTTTTTGATTGGTTCTATCTGCTTGATACTTGGCAACGCGGGTTTTACCTGCCATTTGCGACTTATCCTTATATAAAGTGTAAATTAGGGCATATTTTCCAGTGTACTATTTTTTTAGATAACAGTACCATGCATTTCTCACTTTATTGCACACACAAAAAAGCCAGCAACTTAGGCTGGCTTTTTATCAAATTAACAATAAATCAAAGACGCTTAATACTATTAATTATCCTGATTAAGCTCTTGTGCAAAGGCTTCATCAAAGCTTGCAAAGTCTTTACTATCCGTGCTCGCTGACATATCAAATGCTGCATTGTCAAACCCTGCTTTAAGATCTTTATCTAGCAGTTTTTGCTCCGCTTTCTCTTTGCGTGCTTTATGATAAGCCAAACCAGTACCAGCAGGAATCAATCGACCAACAACGACGTTCTCTTTCAGACCACGTAGTTCATCCACTTTACCAGTCACGGCAGCCGCAGTTAGTACACGGGTCGTCTCCTGGAATGATGCTGCTGAGATAAAGCTTTCTGTTGCCAGACTTGCTTTGGTGATACCTAGTAATTGACGCTCGAACTGTACTGGGAATTTATCTTCCGCTTCCAGCTTAGCATTCAATGCTTTGATATCAGAGTACTCTGCTTGATCGCCTTTAAAGTGGTTTGAATCGCCGCCATCGGTAATTTCAACTTTGCGCAACATCTGACGAATAATCACTTCGATGTGCTTATCGTTGATTTTTACACCCTGCAAGCGATAAACGTCCTGTACTTCGTTAACGATATAATCAGCAAGTGCAGTCTGACCTTTCAAACGTAAGATATCATGCGGGTTCTGTGGACCATCAGCGATCACTTCACCACGTGCTACCGTTTCGTTTTCAAAGACGTTGATTTGACGCCATTTCGGGATTAGCTCTTCATGAATCTCACCATCTTCATTGGTGATGATGAAGCGGTTTTTACCTTTGGTCTCTTTACCAAAGCTAACCACACCTGTCATTTCTGCCATGATGGCGTGATCTTTCGGACGACGTGCTTCGAACAAGTCAGCAACACGTGGTAGACCACCGGTAATATCTTTAGTACCTGAAGAGGCTTGTGGTACACGACCCAAAATCGAACCGGCTGCTACTTTTTCACCATCGCTGACGCGAATGATGGTTTCAGCTGGTAAGAAGTAAACCACTTCTTTACCTTCGTCAGTGTTCAAGATAATCGCAGGACGTAAGTCTTTTGCTGAACTTGAACGGTCACGAGTAGCAAGAATCTCAAATGAGCTCATACCAGTCGCATCATCAACTTTTACGGTAGCAGTTAAGCCATCCGTAATCTCACTGAAGCGTGCAGTACCAGCAAATTCTGTGATAATAGGATGCGTGTGCGGATCCCATTTAGCGATGGTTTGACCAGCATCAACCTGATCTTCGTGTTTCACAAGCACGCTAGAACCATAAGGCACTTTATAGCGTTCACGCTCACGACCAAGCTCATCGGTCAAGGCGATTTCAGCTGAACGCGATACGATGACTAAGTGACCATCGGTATGTTGAACCGTTTTCATGTTTTCGAAATGCGCTTGACCAGCACTACGAACTGAGATGCTGTTATCCACTGATGCTGAGCTTGCTGCCCCGCCCACGTGGAATGTACGCATCGTTAACTGAGTACCTGGTTCACCGATAGACTGTGCCGCCATAACACCGACTGACTCGCCGATATTCACTTTATGACCACGAGCCAAATCACGACCATAACACTGTGAACAAACACCATGCTCAACATTACAAGTAATAACTGAGCGTACCCAGATATCATCAATCGCATTGTTATCAAGCACGTTTACCCAATGCTCGTCGATCAAAGTACCTGCTGGAATCAATACCTTATCGGCATCATCGTTATAAGTCACATCACGAGCCGTCACACGACCTAGTACTAACTCACCTAACTTCTCAATGATTTCACCACCTTGAATATGTGGTTTCATGAGCAAGCCTTGCTCAGTACCACAGTCATCACTGGTAATAACCAAATCTTGTGCCACATCAACCAAACGACGCGTCAAGTAACCTGAGTTAGCCGTTTTAAGTGCCGTATCCGCAAGACCTTTACGTGCACCATGCGTTGAAATAAAGTACTGAAGTACGGTCAAGCCTTCACGGAAGTTTGCTTTAATTGGCGTTTCGATAATTGAACCATCTGGCTTAGCCATCAAACCACGCATACCAGCCAACTGACGAATCTGCGCCGCACTACCACGAGCACCAGAATCTGACATGATAAAGATAGAGTTGAATGACTTCTGCTCTTCTTCTTCACCTTTGGCGTTCATGATTTTATCAGTGGCTAAGTTGTCCATCATCGCTTTAGCGACTTTGTCATTGGTACGTGACCAGATATCAACCACTTTGTTATAGCGCTCACCAGCGGTCACAAAACCTTGCTCGAATTGATCTTCGATTTCGCGAACTTCGCCTTCTGCCACTTCGATGATTTGCTTTTTCAGTGGTGGAATGACCATGTCATCAATACCGATAGACACACCAGACAATGTCGCTTGGGCAAAACCAAGATACATCAATTGGTCAGCAAACATGACACTTTCTTTAACGCCAACTTTACGGTAGCAAGAGTTGATCAAACGAGAGATGTTTTTCTTCGTCATCTCTTGGTTACATTCATCAAAAGACATACCTTTAGGCATGATGTTCCAGATCAATAAACGACCTGCAACCGTTTCTTTTAAGCTGATTTCTTTAGTCTCATTGCCGTCTTCATCGATATGCGTCTCGGTGACACGCACTTTGATCTTAGCGTTTACATGCAAATCGTTTGAACCAATCGCACGCAATGCTTCATTAACGGTGGCAAAAATCATGCCCTCGCCTTTGGCATTGATAGACGAGCGACTGATGTAATATAGACCCAGTACAACATCCTGTGACGGTACGATGATTGGATCACCGTTCGCAGGCGACAAGATGTTATTGGTAGACATCATTAGCGCACGTGATTCAAGCTGTGCTTCTAGCGTCAATGGCACGTGAACGGCCATTTGGTCACCATCAAAATCGGCGTTGAACGCGGTACAAACGAGCGGATGCAATTGGATTGCTTTACCTTCGATAAGTACTGGTTCAAATGCTTGCAAGCCCAAACGGTGAAGCGTTGGTGCACGGTTAAGAAGCACTGGATGCTCACGGATAACCATGGCCAGCATATCCCACACTTGCGGCTCTTCACGCTCTACCATCTTTTTGGCAGCTTTAATCGTGGTCGCTAAACCATGAGACAATAATTTGTTATAAGTAAATGGTTTGAATAATTCAAGTGCCATTTTCTTTGGTAAACCGCACTGATGTAGACGTAGCGTCGGACCAACAACGATCACCGAACGACCAGAATAATCGACACGCTTACCAAGTAAGTTCTGACGGAAACGACCTTGCTTACCTTTGATCATATCAGCCAAAGATTTCAATGGACGCTTGTTACTACCAGTGATCGCACGACCGCGACGACCGTTATCAAGCAAGGCATCTACTGATTCTTGCAACATACGCTTTTCGTTACGTACGATGATATCAGGGGCGCTCAGCTCAAGCAGACGCTTTAGACGGTTGTTACGGTTGATCACACGGCGATACAAATCATTTAGATCTGACGTCGCAAAACGACCACCTTCTAGTGGTACTAGCGGACGCAAATCTGGTGGTAGTACTGGCAAGATGTTCATCACCATCCACTCAGGCTTGTTATTAGAATCACGGAAGGCTTCTAATAATTTAAGACGCTTAGACATCTTTTTAAGCTTGGTTTCAGAACCAGTTTGCGGAATCGCTTCGCGCAAATCATCGATTTCAAGATCTAAATCGATATCTTTCAATAGGTCTTGAACCGCTTCAGCACCCATTTTGGCAGTGAATTCATCGCCAAATTCTTCAAGGGCCTTATAATAGTCTTCATCATCAAGCAGTTGATACTTCTCTAGAGAAGTCAAACCTGGCTCAGTAACGATATAGCTTTCAAAATACAGAACGCGCTCGATATCACGTAGCGTCATGTCTAGCAATAGACCGATGCGGCTTGGTAATGATTTTAAGAACCAAATATGCGCCACTGGACTGGCTAGGTCAATATGACCCATACGATCACGACGTACTTTCGCAGTGGTCACTTCTACGCCACATTTTTCACAGATAACGCCTTGGAACTTACGGCGCTTATATTTACCACATAAACATTCAAAGTCTTTTACTGGGCCAAATATTTTGGCACAAAATAGACCATCACGCTCAGGCTTGAACGTACGATAGTTAATAGTTTCAGGCTTTTTTACTTCGCCATGTGACCATGACTTGATTACGTCAGGTGAGGCTAATGTAATTTGGATGCTATCAAACTCTTGGTTACCGTTGCCGGTAGGGCTTTGCATGATATCGAGTAAATCTTTCAAGTTGCTTCTCCGTTATCTTTATAATCATCTGACAGCGTATTATTGACGCAAATAAGATGAATGAAGGCAATGAACAGGGTTGAGACAAATCACTAAAAGCAGCAGCGATGCGCGTACTGCTTTTAGATTGACCACTAAGGATAATAATTGACTGAGACCATGTTAAAAGTAGCCTCAGTCAGCCGTGCTTAATGGGTTTGTTTTAACTCAATATTAATACCCAGTGATTTGATTTCTTTGGTCAGTACGTTAAACGATTCAGGCATACCTGGATCCATATACTGCTCACCATCAACGATGTTTTTGTACATACGCGTACGGCCTTCAACGTCATCCGACTTCACAGTCAGCATCTCTTGTAGCGTATAAGTCGCGCCGTAAGCTTCTAGTGCCCAGACTTCCATCTCACCGAAGCGCTGACCACCGAACTGAGCTTTACCGCCGAGTGGCTGCTGCGTCACAAGTGAATAAGAACCAGTTGAACGCGCATGCATCTTGTCGTCAACCAAATGGTTAAGTTTCAGCATGTACATGTAGCCAACGGTTACTTTACGGTCAAATTTCTGACCAGTACGACCATCATACAACGTCTGTTGACCATCGCGATCCATACCAGCAAGCTCTAACAGATCCTTAACTTGGCTTTCTCTTGCGCCGTCAAATACTGCTGTGCCCATTGGTACACCAGCGCGCAAGTTATCTGCTAGCGCCATGATGTCATCATCACTTAAGCTATCAAGATCAACTTGCTCACCGCCGACTTGGTTATAGATTTTGTCTAAGAAGTCACGTAAATCTTTGATCGCTGCTTGCGATTTGAGCATACCATCGATCTTCTCACCTAAACCTTTCGCTGCCATACCCAAATGCGTTTCTAGAACCTGACCGATGTTCATACGCGATGGTACACCAAGCGGATTCAAGACGATGTCAACGGTATTACCATTTTCATCATAAGGCATGTCTTCAACTGGCATAATGCGCGATACCACACCTTTGTTACCATGACGACCCGCCATTTTATCACCAGGCTGAATACGACGCTTAACCGCTAGATATACCTTAACGATTTTTTGTACGCCATGTTGTAGGTCATCACCAGCGGTTAATTTGCGTTTTTTCTCAGCAAACTTAACATCGATGTCTTTTTGCTTATCAACCAAATACTCAGCGATTTGCGTGAGACGCTCAGAGATTTCTTCTTCAACAGGCTGAATATCAAGCAAAGTCTCAAGGCTCATATCTTTCATATCGGCCAATGCCATCACTGTACCGGCTTTTAGACCAGAACCACCGCTGACTTTTTGACCATCTAACAGATTACCGATACGACCACGAGCCGCTTCTTCAAAGATACGTAGCTCTTCTTTTAAATCTTTACGATAGCTATCAAGCTGTGATTTTTCAATTGCTCTTGCACGTGCATCTTTTTCAACGCCGTCACGAGTAAAGACTTGCACGTCAATAACCGTGCCTTTACTTGATGTTGGTACACGTAGCGACGTGTCTTTAACATCAGCCGCTTTTTCACCAAAGATAGCCCGGAGCAATTTCTCTTCTGGCGTCAGTTGCGTTTCACCTTTTGGCGTCACTTTACCAACTAAGATATCACCAGCGTCGACTTCAGCACCGATATAAACGATACCTGCTTCATCAAGACTTGATAGCGCCGCTTCGCCAACGTTTGGAATATCGGCAGTAATTTCTTCAGTACCTAGCTTGGTATCACGTGCTACACAAGTTAATTCTTGAATATGAATCGTGGTGAAACGATCTTCTTTCACCACTTTTTCAGACAGCAATATTGAATCTTCGAAGTTGTAACCATTCCACGGCATAAATGCAATGCGAATGTTCTGACCTAGTGCAAGCTCACCAAGATCCGTTGACGGACCATCGGCCAAGATATCACCTACAGCAATAGCATCACCTTGGTTGACAATAATACGTTGGTTGATACAAGTGTTTTGGTTAGAACGCGTGTATTTAACGAGGTTATAGATATCAATACCAGCTTCACCAGCAATCATCTCATCTTCATTGACACGAACCACAACACGTGAGGCGTCAACGTCTTCGATCACACCGCCACGCTTAGCGATCACACAAACACCTGAGTCACGCGCAACGTGACGCTCCATACCCGTACCTACTAACGGCTTATCAGCACGTAATGTAGGAACTGCCTGACGCTGCATGTTCGAGCCCATAAGCGCTCGGTTAGCATCATCATGCTCTAGGAACGGAATCAAACCAGCAGCTACCGATACAACCTGACTTGGCGACACATCCATATGCGTCACTTTTTCTGGCGGCATACGGACGAATTCACCATAGCTACGCACACTGACCATCTCATCAGATAACGCGCCTTCTGCGGTTACTGGTGAGTCAGCCTGTGCAATGACCGTACCTACTTCTTCAATTGCTGATAGATACTCAATGACATCCGTTACTTTACCATCAACCACACGGCGATAAGGCGTTTCTAAGAAGCCAAAGCTGTTGGTCTTTGCAAAGGTCGCTAATGAGTTAATCAAACCAATGTTTGGACCTTCAGGAGTTTCAATCGGGCATACGCGACCATAATGAGTATCATGTACGTCACGTACTTCAAAGCCTGCACGTTCACGGGTCAGACCACCGGGTCCTAGAGCTGAGACACGGCGTTTATGGGTAACTTCAGACAATGGATTGTTCTGATCCATAAACTGTGATAACTGGCTTGAACCAAAGAATTCTTTGACCGCAGCCGCTACTGGCTTTGAGTTAATCAAATCTTGTGGTGACAAGTTATCAGATTCCGCTGAGCTTAAACGCTCTTTGACTGCACGCTCGACACGTACTAGACCAACACGGAATTGGTTTTCTGCCATCTCGCCGACCGAACGAATACGGCGGTTACCTAAATGGTCGATATCATCGACTTCGCCGCGACCATTACGAATCTCAATCAATTCTTTTAGGACATTAACGATATCGGCATTGGTCAATACACTACGAGCGCGTTGGATGTCTGGATCATCAGTATTATCAAACTCTAACCCTAAACGACGGTTAAATTTCATACGACCGACGTTCGATAAGTCATAACGATCAGCGTTGAAGAACATGCTGTCAAATAGTTTTTCAGCGGTTTCAACCGTTGGTGGCTCACCTGGACGCATGACTTTATAGATTTCAATCAATGCTTCTTCACGGCTTGACGTACTATCAGCACGCAAAGTGTCGGCAATATAACTGCCTTGATCGATATCATTGGTGAATAGAATGCTGAACTCTTTGATAGACTCGCTGGCTTCAAATGCGCTCAACTTAACCAATAACTCATGGTCAATTAGCGTATTCGCTTTAGCAATAACTTCGTCATTCACCACGATATCTTCAGCTAAAATACGCTCATAGAGATACTCATCAGGTATCGCAATCTTCGTCATACCTGCTTCTTCAAGCTGACGAATACGGCGTGCATTAATACGCTTGCCCTGCTCTACGATGACATCACCTTCTGGTGATACGATATCGAACTGAGCCATCTCACCGCGCAAGCGATCAGCAACCAGATCAATCTCGAATTGCTCTTCACCTTTATATACGGCTACTTTATCAAAGAATAAATCTAATATTTCAGACGTTGTTAGACCAAGCGCACGTAGAATAATTGAAGCCAATAGCTTACGACGACGGTCAATACGAGCAAAAACTAAGTCTTTGGCATCAAATTCAAAATCTAACCATGAACCACGGTAAGGGATAATACGTGCGTTATAAAGCACTTTACCACTTGAATGCGACTTACCTTTATCATGGTCAAAGAACACACCAGGTGAACGATGTAGCTGAGATACGATAACACGCTCAGTACCATTGATAATAAAAGTACCGTTAGCCGTCATCAACGGCATCTCGCCCATATAGACGCTTTGCTCACGGATATCTTTAATAGCCGCTTTGCTGTCTTTGTCTTTGCTGTCTTTGTCTTTGATGATCAAACGGATTTTGACACGCATAGGCGCGGCAAATGTTGAGCCACGCAAGATACACTCACGTTCGTCAAATTCAGGCGTGCCTAAATAATATTCAACGAATTGTAGCTCTGCGTTACCAGAGTGACTCTCAATTGGGAAAATAGAGGAATACGCAGCTTGCAAACCAGTATTCTCACGAGCTTTTGGCTTTTTGTGCTCTTGCAAAAATTGCTCGTAAGAATCTACTTGAATAGACAGTAAATAGGGAATGTCCATCACAGTGGGCAATTCAGCAAAACTTTTGCGAATACGCTTTTTTTCAGTATAAGAATATGCCATCGAGAGTCCTTACAGTAAACGTGGAAACAAATTAAAAGCGTGGCCAGCGTGCATAAATACGATGCAAACTTGGCGACGTAAACGATAATATAAAACAGGTAATCGTGTTCAGTTGATATCTTTTGTCAATTACTACTTCTGCTATCAGTGCTTACTTAGCACCCTTACTTTCATTTTATGATCGGTATCTAAGTCAGTCTATATGACCACTCAGACAACCAAATTCAATATCACATCATCTAAAATATATTACTTTTTAAGCAAAACTTACTCATAGAGGTAAGAAAAAATGACTCGTTCAAGGGTATTTCTAAGTTATCTGCTATCAAAACTGATTGTATTTAGTCATTTTTCTTTCAAAAAACTGGCTCTTTCAAAACCAACAATTCTATCAAAACTAATATCGTCGCTGATATGTACCGTCTATAAGCCTAACTACTGACAGTAATACTCTGCGAAACGGACAACCT
Source organism: Psychrobacter sp. TWR1-1-1 (assembly GCF_049895865.1). Taxonomy (NCBI): domain Bacteria; kingdom Pseudomonadati; phylum Pseudomonadota; class Gammaproteobacteria; order Moraxellales; family Moraxellaceae; genus Psychrobacter; species Psychrobacter sp. TWR1-1-1. Next base: position 152,983 of record NZ_JAFCTE010000005.1, read on the forward strand.
AAACTTAATAGCTTTTCAGAATTAATAATAATCGGGGTAACTATAACTTTTAGAATCAGTATAAACTATAGTGTTAATGGGAAAGCATGCAGACACAAAAAAATGCCAAACATCTATGGACGTTTAGCTTAAATTAACTGATTTCAAAAACTGGCATGTGTGCTTGCATGTATATCGTCTGTCCTTTTGATGGGTATCCACCGTGATGTTGCATACGTATGTTGGCAGACACAAAAGGTCAAGCTACGAATTATAGTAAAAAAAAGCTGGCAATGCAAGGCATTACCAGCTTTTTTTGTACAACACTAAGATAAGCGAAGCTTATTTTAGTTCAACAGTTGCACCAGCTTCTTCAAGTTTCTTTTTCAACTCTTCAGCTTCAGCTTTGTTAACGCCTTCTTTGATTGGAGCTGGAGCGCTTTCAACCAAATCTTTCGCTTCTTTCAAGCCAAGACCAGTAGCTTCACGTACGGCTTTAATTACGCCAACTTTCTTCTCGCCAAAGCTGGCAAGAACTACGTCAAACTCGTCTTTTTCTTCAGCAGCAGCAGCAGCAGGGCCAGCAGCAGCAGGTGCAGCAGCAACAGCAGCTGTTACGCCGAATTTTTCTTCCATAGCGCTGATTAATTCAACGATATCCATTACTGACATTTCAGCGATTGCGTTTAACACGTCATCTTTAGATAGTGCCATGAGAACTCTCCGTTATCTGATAAAAATTAATTGATTTTAAAATCGCTTGGATTGCTTGCCAAATTTTCAAATAGTGTTGGCAGTAAAGTGCAATCGGCGATGTCAAAGTTACGTTAAAACAAGCAATTATGCCGCTTCTTTTGCGTCTTTGATTGCTGCTACCGTGCGAACAAGCTTACTAGGAACAGCGTTCATAGTTTGAACAAGCTTGGTAACTGGTGCATTCATAGTAGCCATCAAGATAGAGATTGCTTCGTCGCGAGTTGGTAGCTTCGATACGCGCTCTAGCTCTTCTGGACCATAAACAACACCACCAACTGATACCAATTTGGTCTCTAAAGCTTTGTGATCTTTACTGAACTCGAAAACAACTCGAGCAGCAGATCCCAAATCTTCCATAGAGAAAGCCAAAAGTAATGGACCAGTCATACGGTCTGACATGCTCTCAAACTTAGTGCCTTCAAACGCACGTTTTGCTAGGGTATTTTTTACCACTTTCAAAACGACGCCTTTTTCACGGGCTTGTTCGCGCAGCTTAGTAAGCTTTGCAACACCAATACCATGATATTCGGCAGCTACTGCTGAGTAAGCATTAGCAGCAACTTCAGACACTTCAGCCACAACTTGTTGTTTTTGCTCTAGCGTTAATGCCATAAGTTGACTCCTTTAATCTTATCAATCAGCTGAATATTTAATCATTTAAACCTAAGCTTTTAAGCATTGGCATTCAATAATTAAACGAATCGCTTAGACTGACTTGATACGACACGTTATCAGTATATTTATTAAAGATAAATATACTCATAACGACTGATTACGGCACCGTTATCAGAATGACATCAAGTGATAGATTGAACTATCGGCTCTTATCAACAACTGGGTGGGTCACCGTCTGCGTAGGACAACTAAGATTTTCATCTTTCGTCGATTAACAAAAACAGCTCGTTGTTATTACTAATGATCCGAAAACAATTAATAAAAACGTAAAACCGCTTTCTACCTACGGTCTTAGACAGCATAGCGTTTGCTACGCTGACCTAATTCTTTAAAATATTTTTGCAGCCTTTATTTAAAATTGTCAAATAAAGGCAAATATCTGATTATTTTGCTGTGCGATATGGAACTGGATCAATACTTAGACCAGGACCCATCGTGCTAGACAAGGTAATTTTCTTAATGAAAGTACCTTTAGAAGTAGCAGGCTTAGCACGTCTTAAATCTGCAATCAGTGCTTCAGCATTCTGGATTACTTGCTCAGCAGTAAAACCAACTTGACCGATAGTCGTGTGGATGATACCTGCTTTGTCTACACGATACTGTGCTTGACCGGCTTTAGCGTTAGTAACCGCTTCAGCAACGTTAGGCGTAACCGTACCGACTTTAGGGTTAGGCATTAGACCACGTGGACCTAGGATAGTACCTAGTTGACCAACAACACGCATTGCATCAGGAGCAGCAATAACGATATCAAAGTCCATGTTACCAGCTTTGATTGATTCTGCTAGGTCTTCAAAACCAACGATATCTGCACCAGCTTCTTTGGCGGCTTCAGCAGCAGCACCTTGAGCAAATACAGCAACGCGTTTGGTTTTACCAGTACCAGCAGGTAGGTTGGTAGCGCCACGAACCACTTGATCAGATTTACGTGGGTCAACACCCAAGTTAATCGCAATATCAATTGACTCTTTGAATTTAAGAGGTGGTAAATCGTTTAGGATTTGAACCGCTTCTTCAACTGTATACTGCTTTTCATGTACGATACGGCTTTGAATTTCTTTTTGACGTTTGGTTAGCTTGCTCATTTACACACCCTCCACGGTAATACCCATTGAACGTGCAGTACCAGCGATGGTACGAACAGCAGCATCAAGATCAGCAGCAGTTAAATCTGCATCTTTGGTCTTAACGATGTCTTCTAGTTGTGCACGGTCAACTTTACCGACTTTAGCGGTATTTGGTGTACCAGAACCTTTAGCAATACCAGCAGCCTTACGTAGTAAGTATGCAGCTGGTGGTGACTTCATGATGAAAGTAAAAGACTTATCGCTATATACAGTGATCTCAGTAGGAATCGGTAGACCCGGCTCTTGGTTTGAGGTCGCAGCGTTAAATTCTTTACAGAACGCCATGATGTTCACGCCTTTTTGACCCAATGCTGGACCAATCGGTGGTGAAGGATTTGCTTTGCCTGCAGGGACTTGTAGTTTGATGTAACCATCAATCTTCTTAGCCATGATTTTCTCCTAAATGGGTAATAGCGCCAAATCAATGTGGTATAAACCTTATTGACTAACAGCTCCCCGGTTGATGAACTTTTTTGCTGATTTAGTCTAGCTTTTCAACTTTACTAAATTCAAGCTCGACCTGAGTCGGTCGATTAAATACGTTTACCGTTAAATGTAGTTTAGACTTCTCGTAATCCACTTTTTCTACCAACCCTTTAAAGTCAGTAAATGGACCATCGATAACCAACAGCTCTTCGCCCGGCTCAAACAGAGTCTTAGGACGTGGATCGGTTTCAGTCTGATTCAAACGGTTTAAAATACGATCTGCTTCTACTTGCGTAATTGGCGCTGGTGTTTCAGGTGTACCACCGATGAAACCCATAATACGTGGGCACTCTTTAACGATATGCCAAGTATTGTCGTTCATTTCCATCTGGATCAATACATAACCTGGAAAGAACTTACGCTCACTCTTACGCTTTTTGCCGTCTTTCATTTCGACGACTTCTTCAGTAGGAACCAATACGTCACCGAATGATTCAGCAAAGTCACTACGATTAATACGATCAGTTAATGAACGCTGTACTTGCTTTTCATATCCTGAAAACGCTTGGACAATATACCAACGCATATCACGCTCCTGATCATTATAAGTAAATTTTGGGGTAAGACTCACTAATACGTGCGACTAACCAATAAAGATGCCAACGAACCAATTGAAAAAGTTATCTAATAACCAAACCAGAAAACCAACAATGGCAATCATGACAATGACCTGCCAGGTATATTGAAACGTTTCATCTTTACCTGGCCATGTCACTCGGCGCAATTCAACAGCAGCGTCTTTTAATAATATTTTAAAAGCGCGGCCTTGATGCGTTAATGCCAAGCATACTAAGGCGAATACAATAAGGGCAACGATAATACCAATACGTACCCAAACATCATTGGCAGGTTGCCAATAGCCAGGTAAATACTGATTAACTAACGTCGCCCCGATTAATACTGCTGCGGCAAGTAGCCACAGTACCACATCTTTTATTGAACCTGTTTTAGCTACTTCAACAGCAGTTGTTTGATTGCCCGCTGAGATGTGCTTACCTTTAGACAGCATTCCACCAGCACCCGCCTTGGCATCAGATAACTTAGTCTCGAGGTTATCTTGATCATTGCTCATAAAGAACTCGCTTCGGAGATGGTGAGGTATAACAAAGATGTGATAAGAAGATGGCAGGCGATGTAGGACTCGAACCTACAACCCTCGGTTTTGGAGACCGATGCTCTACCAATTGAGCCAATCGCCTATGGGTGTAAAGGACAGCATTATACAATATTTGATATAAAATGCAAGCCTTTAGCGGTAAAATTATTACTTTTACCTAGTTTTACTCTTATTTGGATGTGCTATTGAATCATCATTACTTTAACAAAATGAAGATACAAGCGACTAATAAGAAGCAGCGTTAATATAGCAAGCTCCGCTAAGAATTACAATAGATTGGAAAGTAAATTCTAAACGTTATAGGTATAACTGGCTAATTATGTTGGATAAGATAACGAAAGGTTTGATCATACTATCGAAGAATAACCATATTTCCTGATCATTTAATCTAAAAAAAGCCACCCTTAAACAAGGATGGCTTTTTATGACTAACTTACAATCTCATTACTGAGACGGATAGATTAGTTCAATACGTTAGCAACAACACCAGCGCCTACCGTACGGCCGCCTTCACGAATAGCGAAGCGAAGACCTTTGTCCATAGCGATTGGGTGGATAAGCTCTACGCCCATCTCAACGTTATCACCAGGCATGACCATTTCAGTACCGTCTTGTAATTGGATTGCGCCAGTTACGTCAGTAGTACGGAAGTAGAACTGTGGACGATAGCCGTTTAGGAAGGGTGTGTGACGACCACCCTCTTCTTTTGACAATACATATACTTCAGCGTCAAACTTGGTGTGAGGAGTGATTGAACCTGGCTTAGCGAGTACTTGGCCACGTTGTACGTCTTCACGCTTAGTACCACGTAGTAGTACGCCACAGTTTTCGCCTGCACGACCTTCGTCAAGCAGTTTACGGAACATCTCTACACCAGTACAGGTGGTTTTTTGAGTGTCACGGATACCAACGATTTCGATTTCGTCGCCTACGCGTACGATACCAGATTCAACACGACCTGTTACAACAGTACCACGGCCTGAGATTGAGAATACGTCTTCGATTGGCATTAGGAATGCTTTGTCAACGTCACGCTCTGGCTCTGGGATGTAGGTGTCAAGAACGTTAAGAAGTTCTACAACCGCTGGTTGGCCGTATTTTTCTTGTGAGCCTTTTAGGGCTTCAGTGGCTGAACCATGGATGATTGGGGTGTCATCACCTGGGAAGTCGTAGTCATTAAGAAGTTCACGAACTTCCATTTCTACGAGTTCTAGCAGTTCTTCGTCATCAACAACATCACATTTGTTCATGAATACGATGATGTACGGTACGCCAACCTGACGTGAAAGCAGGATGTGCTCACGGGTTTGTGGCATTGGGCCGTCAGTTGCTGATACGACTAGGATTGCGCCGTCCATTTGAGCGGCACCAGTGATCATGTTTTTAACATAATCGGCGTGACCTGGGCAATCGACGTGAGCGTAGTGACGTGCTGGGGTGTCATATTCTACGTGTGAGGTGTTGATGGTGATGCCACGTGCTTTTTCTTCTGGTGCTGAGTCAATAGACGCGTAGTCTTTGGCTTCGCCACCAGAGGTGATTGCTGCTACAGTTGCGATGGCAGCTGTTAGGGTTGTTTTACCGTGGTCAACGTGTCCGATTGTACCGACGTTGACGTGTGGCTTTACGCGTTCAAACTTGGCCTTTGCCATGGGTATTTCCTCTTTTTTTGGGGTCAAATGCTAAGCTCGTATAAATACGATAACAAAGACGATCTTGACCACATTAAGATAATTGTTAAAAGGGTACACATACTAATGTGCAGATATTATAAGAAAATCACCGCCAATAACAAGTCTTTTAACCAATTATTGGCGTATTCTTCTATGACAACATAGAGATAATAGCTACATTGTCATATTTAATAGACGATTACTTACTCGTCATCATCTTTATTGTTGAATTTAGAGATGATGTCAGCAGCAACTGATTTTGGAATCTCAGCGTACTTTTGGAATTCCATTGAATAAGTAGCACGGCCTTGTGACATTGAGCGCATTTGTGTGGCATAACCAAACATTTCTGCTAATGGCACTTCGGCACGGATCTGCTTAGTACCGCCAGGTAGGTCTTCCATACCCTGTACCAAACCACGACGACGGTTAAGATCGCCCATGATATCGCCCATATAATCTTCAGGCGTTTCAACTTCAACTTTCATGATTGGCTCAAGTAGCGCTGGATCTGCTGCCATGAAGCCTTTTCTGAATGCCATAGAACCAGCCATCTTAAATGATAGCTCATCCGAGTCGACGTCATGGTAAGAACCGTCATACAAGGTCGCTTTTACGCCAACCACTGGATAACCAGCAAGTACGCCATTTTTCATGCGTTCTCGGATACCTTTATCAACAGCACCATGGAATTCTTTCGGTACCGTACCACCAACAACTTCTTCAGCGAATTCATATTCAGTATCGCCCGCTGGATCAAGTGGCTCAAGACGTAACCAAACGTGACCGAATTTACCACGACCACCAGTCTGACGTACGAATTTGCCTTCTTGCTCAACTGTGTTACGAATCGTTTCACGATAAGCAACCTGCGGCGCACCGATGTTCGCTTCAACGTTAAACTCACGCTTCATACGATCAACAAGAATCTCTAGATGCAGCTCACCCATACCACTGATGATTGTCTGGCCAGACTCTTCGTCAGTATGTACACGGAACGATGGATCTTCTTTCGCCAAACGACCTAAAGCGATTGACATTCTTTCTTGGTCAGCTTTGGTCTTAGGTTCAACCGCTAGGCTGATGACTGGATCTGGGAATTCCATGCGCTCAAGCGTGATAACATTTTGCTCATCACATAGCGTATCACCAGTCGTTACGTCTTTCATGCCGACCAATGCAGCGATATCACCAGTACGGATTTCTTGCAACTCTTCTTGAGAGTTAGCCATCATCTGTACGATACGACCAACGCGCTCACGCTTCATTTTAACTGGGTTATAAACACTGCTGCCTTGCGTCAAAACACCTGAATAAACACGAACGAAGGTTAAGTTACCAACGAATTTGTCATTCATGATTTTAAATGCTAAAGCTGAGAACGGTGCGTCATCTGATGCTTCACGAGTGCCTTCAGTTTCATCTTTGTCATCAAGGATACCTTTAATAGCAGGTACATCCATTGGTGCTGGAAGATACTGAATAACCGCATCCAACATCTTTTGTACACCTTTGTTTTTAAAGGCAGTACCACAAAGTAATGGAATGATTTGGTTATCAATAGTCAATTGACGAATAGCAACGTTGATCTGCTCTACAGACAACTCGCCATTTTCTAAATACTCATTCATCAATTCTTCTGTTGCTTCAGCCGCATTTTCTACAAGAATCTCACGATACTCTTCTGCTTTTTCTTGTAATTCAGCTGGGATTTCGCGCTCTTCAAACTCCATACCTTGAGATGCTTCATCCCAATAAAGAGCTTTCATCGTAACTAGATCGATAACGCCTTCGAAGTCATCTTCTTTACCAATTGGAATAACCAATGGCACAGGATTACCACCTAGACGAGTTTTGATCTGCTCAATAACACGATAGAAATCAGCGCCGACGCGATCCATTTTGTTTACAAATGCAAGACGTGGAACTTTATATTTATTTGCCTGACGCCATACGGTCTCAGACTGTGGCTGAACGCCGCCTACTGCACAGTAAACCATGCAAGCGCCATCAAGTACACGCATAGAACGTTCAACTTCGATCGTGAAGTCAACGTGACCTGGGGTGTCAATGATGTTGATACGATGTTCGTCAAACTGTTTTGCCATACCTGACCAAAAACAAGTCGTCGCCGCTGAGGTAATAGTAATACCGCGCTCTTGTTCTTGCTCCATCCAGTCCATAGTGGCTGCGCCATCATGTACTTCACCAAGTTTGTGACTAACACCGGTATAAAATAAAACACGCTCAGTAGTGGTTGTCTTACCAGCATCGATGTGCGCTGAGATACCAATGTTGCGATAGCGTTTTAGGGGAGTTTTACGAGCCATAGTGTTTTCCTAGGAAAAGTCGTGTATATAATAATGTATTGTGTCTCTACCTCATACTCTATGACAAAGCGGTCAGCTTCATATTACTTACTGATTATTGAGCCTAATACGGACAAAAAAAGAGCAAATACTAAGAATAGTGCGGCATCAGATTTGGGATGCTCTCTTGTGACAAGCATACTTAATTAAGAGAGACATCTTGATAGATGTCCGCCATCTCGTTGTTGATAGTCAAAAACTAGTTACAACAAGATAAATGATGGCGGCAATCAATAGAATAAATAACAATGTAAGATTAGCTGACTTCAGCCAGCTAATCTAAAGCTACTACTAATAAACAGTAGCTTAGAAGCGGTAATGAGAGAACGCTTTGTTAGCATCTGCCATGCGGTGAACTTCGTCACGCTTTTTCATAGCAGCGCCTTTGCCATCAGCAGCATCATTCAATTCGCCAGCCAAACGCAAAGCCATTGATTTTTCAGAACGCTTAGCAGCAGCTTCAGCTAACCAACGCATAGCCAAGGCAGTACGACGGGAGGGGCGTACTTCCATTGGTACTTGGTAGGTTGCACCACCAACGCGGCGAGCTTTCACTTCTACCATTGGGCGTACATTTTCTAAAACTTCTTCGAAGAAAGATACTGGATCTTCGATTTTACGTTTTTCGCTTACTGTCTCAAGTGCACCGTAAACGATACGCTCAGCAGTAGATTTTTTACCATGACTCATTACATGGTTGATGAATTTTGCAACAGTTTGGCTACCAAACTTAGGATCCGGTAGGATCTCACGGGTAGCAACGACGCGACGTCTTGGCATAATAAATATCCTTTTCTTCAGGAGTGTCTGACATTCACAATCTCGCACCAATTAATATTGGATGGCGTTATATCGAGTTGTCAGTCAGCCTTACTGCACGGCGGTATGTTTTAACAGTGAATTACTAATTTAATAATACTGTCAACACCAGACCCATGCACAGTTAATGTTTGGTATAAAAAAGCTTAGCTAATAACGATTAGTTATTAAACTTTAGGCTTCTTAGCACCATATTTAGAGCGACCTTGCTTACGGTCTTTAACGCCTGCGCAATCTAATGCACCACGGACGGTGTGATAACGTACACCTGGTAGATCTTTTACACGACCACCACGGATAAGAACAACACTGTGCTCTTGTAGGTTATGACCTTCGCCGCCGATGTAGCTTGATACTTCATAGCCTGAAGTCAAACGTACACGACATACTTTACGCATGGCTGAGTTAGGTTTTTTAGGGGTAGTAGTATATACGCGAGTACATACACCACGACGTTGTGGGCACGCTTCCAACGCAGGAACTTTTGACTTTTCCTTGATGGTTTTGCGACCTTTACGAATCAATTGGTTAGTTGTTGCCATGAGGCATCCTTCTCCCGTTTGGTATAAAACAAAAAAATGGGGAAACGCACCATCTATCTGACTTTAATGACAGATTTTGGTACACCCATTTTTAGGACAGTGTATTATAAAGAGTTGTTGCTGCTATTTCAACCACTTATGCGTGATTGCACTTTACAACATTTGATAGATATGCATTCACCCTACTACTATAACACTTTCTCTATTTTTAGTTAAAAATCAGCTAAAAAGTAGATTGTCATACAGTATATCGAAAGTAGCGTCACGAACGATTTAAATAAGATGTTTAACTATAAATAAATAGCAATTTATAAGTACTAAATGGCGATATTATCTTGTTTTTCAAGAGAAAGAAGACACTATCGCCAAAATTAGTAGTAGATATGCAGCTCATAATCCTTCTATGATAGAAGCTGGCTGAAGAAAGAAAACAGGTAAGTCTGATTATTTAGACGCTCTTATTTGCTTTTCTTGTTAGCCGTCTTGTTTGATTTGCTATCAGAGGATTTGTTCTGACCACCTTGCTTATCATTGTCGTCTTTCTGCGTTTCTTTCATGACCTTTTCATCAACTTCTTGATGGTTATTTTTTTCTTCAGCAGTATCTTTCTTGCTATCGGTATCCTTGCTTGACTCTTTCTCAGCATCTTGCTGCTTTTCATTGTCAGCTGTTTTGTTTACCTTAGCTTCATTACCGCTATCATCAGTGATTGCACGATTGGCAAGTTTGGCTTCTGGGGCAAAAGTCGCTTGAGCCACGCCAATCACTTCATCAATGAGCTGGCTGTTGTAGCGCATACCAACGATAACAGCGGTAACTGGTAAGAATTTGCGTATCCATGTTAAATTGATTTTATCCAGGTCAATACCGACCTGGCTGGCAATGCTGTCAACTTGTTCTGCATAAAAGTTGACGTTTTTATCCTTTAAACCTAGGTTTTTTAGCTCATTGTGTAGACCACTGCTTTGGGCATTATCCAATAAACCTTTGCCAATGCCAATACCTGCTAGCAATGCTTGTTTTTCTTGCATCTTGCTCAGATCAGCATTCGCTAACAGCTCATAAGCCATTTTGACACCTTGCTTACCTGTGAGGGGTTTATTGTAGACAGCACCCAACTGATAGACGGTACGTAATGATACCAATAAAAGCCATAGCGTATCAGCAAGCAAACCAGGAAGCCCAGCCAAACCTGTTAAGCCCCCTATCGTTGCCAATGCACGGTTTTGATTGGCGATATCAGTGGCTAATGCATAACGCTCTTCATCATCTAAGCTTGCGATATTGGCGAAACGATGTTCATTAGGTAAATCAATCTGACTCCAGTTAGAAGCAAGGTTTGCCACTTGTGCAAAAGCGCCATCGACCGTCGACTGAAAAAAACTGTTTGGCACTACTTTTTTGGCATATTTACCATAAGTGGCAAAACGTGACCCTAATAATTGCTGAGTGGCTTTTAACGTTTGCTCACGGAATAAATCCTGCTGATAGTCTTCATCGCCTAAGTTGACTGCTTTGTATTGACGCGGTTTTCCCGTCTTAGCATTCATGCTATCAATCATAGCGCCCACGCGCTCTAGATTGTTGCGAGTAAAAGAGCCAACGGTAGTGATACCTTTAGAGAGAGTGCTACGCTTCGCCATCGTGATGTCCTTAATGTGATGAGTAATTTTGTTTTATTGTAAGCGATTTATAATAATAGATGTGCCATTCTAGTCAATCACTATAATCAATGTCAGTGCGAACAATGTTATCGCAATCACAAATTTTGTATCCAAAAGTATCACTTAATGTATGATTGATACCATTATGCAAGCTGTCTTCAAGCAAATGGTCTTTTTAGATGGCTTTAGACAGCAAGCACGATTTTGTCGTTATTTTGCACTTGTACAAAGATTTTGGACGCTCGATACGTTATCATGTGCCATAACTCACAGTACACTTGTACTTCTATTTATAAGTAGTTCGTTACTTATAAATAATCAGTTACCAAGCATATAGTTTTACTATGATCATCACAATGATTGTAAAATGAGACTTTAACGCTCAACATACCCTAATATTAAATAATAGAAATACATACTTAAAAACGATTATTAAAAGTAATTGTGAAAAATCGTTACTCATAAGGAATAGAATATGCGCCGCGTTGTTATCACTGGAGCAGGGATCGTCTCTTGTATCGGACATGATTTAGCCACGGTTACTGCCGCTCTAAAGCAAGGGCAGTCTGGCATTACATTTAATGAGGCTTATGCTGAGCATGGGTTTAAATCACACGTTAGCGGCAGTATCGACCAGTCGACGCTTGATACCAGTGGTATCGATCGTAAGTTGAAGCGGTTTTTTAGTGATGCCAGTCTATACGCTTATGTCAGTGCTTTAAACGCCATTGAGCAGTCTGGTTTGTCGCTTGAAACCATCAATAATAATCCACGCGTGGGCGTGGTCGCAAGCTCTGGCGGCGCGTCGACAGAGAATATTGTCAATGCCATAGATGCCATGCGGGATAAAGGTCTGCGCGGTGTCGGCGCGATGGCTGTGCCAAAAACAATGGGCAGCTCAGTATCAGCGGCGCTTGCTACAGGTCTAAAAATCCAAGGCGTATCATACTCGCTCACCTCTGCTTGTGCCACCTCAACCCATTGTATCGGTCATGCGGCTGAACTTATTCAATTAGGCAAAGCAGATGTGATACTCGCGGGTGGTAGCGAAGCGGAACATTGGACACAGTCTTGTATGTTTGATGCCATGGGTGCAGTCAGTACTCAATATAATGAGACACCGCAGCGCGCCTCAAGAGCTTATGATAAAGATCGTGATGGCTTCGTGATTGCTGCTGGTGGTGCGATGGTCGTGGTTGAAAGTCTAGAACATGCACAAGCACGTGGTGCCAATATACTGGCTGAAATCGTCGGTTATGGTGCCAGCTCTGATGGTGCTGAAATGGTTGCGCCAAGTGGTGAAGGTGCCGTGCGCTGTATGCAGCAAGCCCTAGCCGAAGCTGGTTTGCAAACTGTCGACTATATAAACAGCCACGGTACCAGCACGCCGTTAGGTGACATCACTGAGCTTAAAGCCATTGCTAAAGCATTTGGCGATGATATCAGTCAAGTACCTGCGATCAGCTCTACTAAATCTATGACAGGTCATAGCCTTGGTGCCGTTGGTGCGCAAGAGCTGATTTATTGCTTATTGATGCTACAAGAAGGCTTCATTGCACCCAGTATCAATGTTGATAATTTAGATCCTGCGGCTGAAGGCTTTGATATTGTCACCGAAATGCGTGAAGCCAAGCTTGAGACACTAATGAGCAACAGCTTCGGCTTCGGCGGTACTAATGCCACATTAATCATTAAGAAGTTTGACGCCTAACTATGCTCGCAGCACATCCTCTCAAAACTGAGCAAATAATGTCTGATCCATCGCCAGCTACTAAACCTAGCTGGCGTTTTGGTGACCTATCGGCTGCAGAATTTATGCCGCTGCTACAGCAGTATTTAATCGCACAAGATACTAAGGCAAACTGGCAATTGGTTTGGCTCAACAATGATGGTCAACCGGTGATTGGCTTATTGCCAAAAGTAAGCTGGTCTGTTTATGATTATTCTGAAAAAACGTCAAATTCTAACGAACAAGCAGCCCTTTATCAAGTCACAAAAACCTATCGTGACGCCGTTCACAATGATATCACTGTCACTTATAGGAGTTATAGCGACTGGCAAGATGAATTAATCAGTTATAGTCAAACTTATGAGACTGATAATGAAAACTCAGAATCAGTAAGCGATTTAAATGAAAAACCAAGTTATCATCATGGTCTGATAGGTTTTATTGGTTATGATATTGCGGCTCATGAGCTAAGCCCGGCCGCCAAAATTGAGCGAGCAGCACAGCCTTGTGCCGTATTAGGACATTATGATATTTACTTAGCACCTGAGAAAAATCATGGCAACACGGGTTGGGAATTAACGATAAAGGCAACTGCTAACGACTCTGAAAACGACTCTGATAATCAGCAAAAAAATAAAATGATCACGGCACTTGTCTCTTATTTAGATATAGTAGATAAAAATCTGGCTGATAACTGTCTCAATAAAACGCAACTGACAGCATCACCACTGCCTGCTCCTTTAGTATTAAAGTCACGATGGCGCAAACAAGACTATCAACAAGCATTCAATCAAACCCAAAAATATCTACAGCAAGGCGACTGTTATCAAATCAACCTAACCCAAGAATGGCAAGGTTTTTTTGATCATAACCCTAGCGATAATAGCGCTTTGCCGATGCTGATTGATTACTTACCTGCTTTACATCGTAATACCCAAGCACCTTTTGCTGGATACTTAGCGGTTAATCCCTTTAACCGTGAAATCAAAAATAATACGTCCCAGCATCCGTTTGAATTATTGAGCTGCTCGCCTGAGTTGTTTTTTACATTTACCAAGGATATCGATACTGGCAAGCACCATATCATCACTAAGCCCATCAAAGGGACCATGCCGCGCAGCAACAATATTCAACAAGACCATGCTTATAAACAGCAACTGACTGATAGTGAAAAGGATCGCGCCGAAAATGTGATGATTGTCGATTTGCTACGTAATGATTTGGGCAAATATGCCAAGATTGGCAGCGTCAAAGTGCCGCAGTTATTCTCGATTGAGAGTTTTAGCAATGTGCACCATATGGTCAGCACCATTACCGCAGAATTACAGACGGACACTCACCCACTCGCCGTTTTGTTTGGTAGTTTGCCTGCTGGCTCGATTACTGGCACACCAAAAAAGCGGGCAGTTGAAATTATATCTGAGCTAGAAACTGCACCGCGCGGTGCTTATTGCGGCACATTGGGCTATATGAACTTTGATGGCAGTGGTCAATGGAATGTACTCATTCGTACGCTGCAAGCTAACACTTCATCACATAATGGGCTGAAAAAAAGACATATCAGCTTATGGGCAGGCGGTGGTATCACTGTTGCCTCTGATTGCGATGCTGAATACCAAGAATGTTTGGATAAAGTCGGTAATCTATTAAGCGTTTTAACTCAAAAAAAATACCCACAAATACCCTTAAGATTGTTCTAAAAACGTGACTAGAGAAATTTGTCAAAAAGCCTGCTCAACATAATGTTGGCAGGCTTTTTATCAATACAAGCATCGTGATGCAATTATCAGGATTTAAATCGCGAACCAGATATTAATCAGCAATGATTTCAGCCTCTTTCTGCAACGTCTGTAAAGCATCTATCAAACGGTTGTTTTGCTCTGCTGTACCGGTAGTGATACGCAAATACTCATTGATGCGTGGCTTGTCAAAATGACGGACGATGATACCTTGCTCACGTAACGCATTCGCTACCGTCTTAGCATTACCATCTTTAGGGCGGGCAAAAACAAAGTTGGCATGCGATGGCAACACATCAAAACCTAACGCTGTCAGCTCTGCTGTCAGAGAGTGGCGTAAGTCGATGACTTGCTGGCAGGTCTGGGTAAAATACTCAACATCCAATACACTGGCAGTCGCCCCTACTTGCGCCAGCTTATCCAGTGGATAGCTATTAAAGCTGTTTTTCATACGGGTTAAGGCTTCAACCAATGAGGCATTACCAAAAGCCATACCAACGCGTAATCCAGCAAGCGAACGTGACTTTGAAAAGGTTTGGGTAACAAGAATGTTGTCAAACTCATTGATTAGGCTCACTGCTGAAATTTCTGCATCTGAGCTACCGTCAGCTGCCCGCGCAAAATCAATATAAGCCTCATCAATCACAATCACTGAGTTTGAGTGCTCACTAGCCAGCTTGCGAATATCGGCAAGCGATAATAGCAGTCCAGTTGGGGCATTTGGATTGGCAATGATAATGCCGCTACAAGGCTGGCGATAAGCATCAGGATCAATACTAAAATCTTCTTCCAAGGCAATTTGTACCAGCTCGATACCCAAGGTCTGCGCATAGACTGGATAGAAACTATAGCTGATATCAGGTGCTAAAACAGGTCGCTCTTTTAGGAAAAAGCTGGCAAATACTAGCGCCAATACTTCATCAGAGCCATTGCCAACAAACACTTGGTTGATATCAATATCATAGAGTTGTGCCAATGCGGCACGCAAATCATCAGACTCAGGCGCTGGATATAAACGCAGATCAGCCGCTTGCTGCTCTAGGACTTTTGCGATTGCCTCGCCTACTTTCGGTGACGGTGGGAATGGGTTTTCATTGGTATTTAATTTGCATAAATTTTCATGCTGAGGCTGCTCACCAGGAACGTAAGGTGACAAATTACGCGCTTTAGATGACCAAAGTCTGGTGTCTATCTTTAACTCACTCATAAGTTATCCTACTATTAGCCACATAAATTATTAAATATAAATCTCAAAAGTACAATTCAAAAGCAATCATCAAGCCACGTTACTGATAACGATAACGGGCTGAGCGCGCATGGGCTTCTAAGTCCTCACGTTGCGCTAAAATATCTGCGGTCTCAGCCAATGGCTTACTACCGGCTTCAGTACAATAAATAATAGAGGATTTCTTTTGGAAATCATAAACACCTAGCGGTGAAGAGAAACGCGCAGTGCCAGATGTTGGCAACACGTGATTGGGTCCTGCGCAGTAGTCACCAATCGCCTCAGGCGTGTGACGTCCCATGAAAATAGCACCTGCATGACGAATATCGTTGAGTAGCGCATCAGGATGATCAACTGACAACTCTAAATGTTCTGGGGCAACCCGATTAATCACAGCCATACCTTCCACGCGGTCTTTGACTAAAATAAGTGCGCCACGATTTTTTAGCGAATCGCGGGCGATATCGGCTTTTGGCAATTCTGCCAATGCTTTTTCGATCTCAGCGGCAACTTCAGCTAGCTGCTGTTCACTGGTTGTGACAAAGATAGCTTGAGCGATACGGTCATGTTCAGCTTGTGACAGTAAATCCATGGCCAACCAATCAGCACGGTCTTGCGCCTCGCCCTCTGCATAGACCAATACTTCAGAAGGACCAGCGATCATATCAATCCCAACTTGACCAAATACTGCGCGCTTGGCGGCAGCAACATATTTATTACCAGGGCCAGTGATTTTATCCACCGCTGGAATCGTTTCGGTACCATATGCCAAGGCAGCAACCGCTTGCGCACCGCCGATGGTAAAGACACGGTCGACTTGTGCCAAATGCGCAGCTGCCAATACCAATGGATTGAGCACGCCTTTTGGCGCTGGCACTACCATGATGACCTCTTTAACACCCGCCACTTTGGCAGGAATGGCATTCATCAATACCGAAGACGGATAAGAGGCCAAACCACCAGGGACATAGATGCCTACTCGATCAAGTGCAGTGACTTTTTGACCCAAGCGATTACCAAGCTCATCTTCATACTGCCAAGTCTCTTGTACTTGGCGCTCATGAAAGGCCTGCACACGCGTTGCTGCGGTGGTCAATGCGGATTTTACTGTATCATCAAGATTCGCAAACGCTTCAGCAAGCGCCTCTTTAGACAGCTCTAGCTCTTGCATCGTTGTCGCTGGATGCTGATCGAATTGCTGGGTTAACGCCAGTACGACGCGATCGCCATCATGCCTAACTTGCGCGATTATATCATCAACGGTCTTTAACAAATCGGCATCATTGACGGTTTCAAAGGCAAGTAACTCTGTCAATTGACTGTCAAAATCGGCATCTTGGGTACTTAGTTGGCGCATGACTTAATCCTATATCTGAGCATAAAAGACTGCTGAAAATTAGCGATGTAAAAATGAGGGGTATTGAGTATTAATAATAATTGTGATGGCTGATATACCAGTTTCTATATATTTAGTTTGTTCAGATTATACTAACCTCATACTTTCTGGCAAGCAAATACAACAAAACCAGTTTAGCACGCTATATCTATTTTATAGCGCTAAACTGGTTTAAAAATTTGTATGACAATGCTTAAGATTACCAATGATTAGTATCGTTTGATAAAGCATTGATTCATTAGGAATTAATTTATGAAGCGCTAGCAATACTGTTTTTAAAGCTATCTAAAATCGGCTCAAGTAACGCAAATTTACGCTTGTAGCTCACTTGATTGACGATAAGGCGTGAGGACACATCGCAAATATGGTCGCGTGCTTCAAGACCATTTGCGCGCAACGTATTACCTGTATCAACCACATCGACGATCAAATCACCCAACCCGACCAACGGCGCAAGCTCCATAGAGCCATACAGTTTAATCACATCCACTTGCTGACCTTGGCTGGCAAAGTAAGCGCGGGCAACATTGACGTATTTGGTCGCAATACGTAGGCGACGATTGGGTAGCGGCGCATCTTTCACGCCAGCTGTCATCAACTTACACTGAGCAATTTGCAAATCAAGTAACTCATAGACATGGTTGGCACCATGTTCAAGCAACACATCTTTACCCGCCACTCCAAAGTCAGCCGCGCCATGCTCAACGTAGGTTGGCACATCACTGGCACGCAAAATCAATACACGCACATTGGGGTTTGAGGTTGGAAAAATAAGTTTGCGTGAGGCTTCAGGATCTTCTAATAACTCAACACCAGCTGCGCGTAGCAATGGCATGGTCTCTTCTAGAATACGACCTTTTGATAAGGCCAGTGTTAAGCCTGAAAACTCATCATTTACTTCATTTAATAAACCATCATTTGGTAGGCTATTGCTTGCTTCAGTCATAATGACATCATGTCCATGTGCAGTTAACACCCCCGCTGAAGGGGGCTTTTATTGGTAGGTTACTAATAGTGGTAGATTGCTAAGCTATTCATATCAATGCCAATCGTGTCAATCATTGAGGTCATGGATTTGATAAGTAAATCGATATTAGTCGTTAGTATTGATACGTTCGATATTGACCCCAAGCGCACGCAGCTTTTCTTCGACATGCTCATAACCACGATCGATATGATAAATGCGGTCGATTAAACTTTCACCTTCAGCAGTTGCCGCTGCCATCACCAATGACATAGACGCACGTAAATCAGTCGCCATCACAGGGGCAGCGGTGAAGTTTTCGACGCCTTTTACTACGGCCGTATGACCATCTACTTGGATAGAAGCGCCTAGACGATTAAGCTCAGGGACATGCATATAGCGGTTTTCAAAGATATTTTCGATAAAGGTACTCGTACCATCCGCCAGACACGCAATAGCCATGACCTGCGCTTGCATATCGGTTGGGAAACCTGGATGCGGCTGAGTACGGATATCAACCGCTTTAGGGCGACCTTTCATCTGCGCACGAATCCAACCATCACCAGTGGTAATAATGGCACCCATGTCTTCGAATTTTTCTAATACAGGTGTTAGTAATAGCGCAGAGGTGTTTTTAGTCAACACATCGCCACGCGTCATGAGTGCGCCAGCAAGGTATGAGCCTGTTTCGATACGATCCGGTACCACCGAATACTCACAACCGTGTAAGCGCTCAACGCCTTCGATGGTCATAATCGAAGTGCCGATACCGCTGATTTTAGCGCCCATCGCGACCAACATATTGGCCAAATCAACGACTTCTGGCTCAAGGGCACAATTACCTAAGACGGTCGTACCTTTAGCAAGTGCGGCTGCCATAATAACGTTTTCAGTACCGCCCACGGTAATCATATCAAAAGAGTAGTTACAACCAATCAGCTTACCGCCTTTTGGCGCTTGTGCTTTTACGTAACCATTTTCGACACTAATTTCAGCACCCATCGCCTCAAAGGCTTTTAGGTGTTGGTCAACAGGACGTGAACCAATGGCACAGCCGCCAGGCAATGACACTTCTGCCTCACCAAAACGTGCCAGCAATGGTCCAAGCACTAAAATCGATGCGCGCATGGTTTTTACTAAATCATACGGTGCATAGAAATTATCGATATTCTTGGTATCGCAGGTGACAGTATCGTCCTGCTTTTGGATTTTGATACCCATACCACCGATCAATTCAATCAACGTCCGCACATCTTGCAACGATGGCACATTGTGCAATGTCGTTGGCGTCTCGGCCAATATCATAGCGGCAAGTAACGGCAAAGCAGCATTTTTGGCGCCTGAGATAGTAACTTCCCCTGCGATACGACTACTACCAGTGATTAAAAATTGATCCATAGAAGTGACAACCTAACGATGAGTATTAAAAATAGTGAAAATCAGACCAATCACACCCAGCCAACATAATAGCCAGTCTAATAAGCCCAATCATATGTATAACGGTCTAGCCTTTGGATTGAACGTCCCATTCAGCAGGCGTCAGCGCTTGAATATTGAGCGCATGAATATCGCCACTGGCGATCTTATCATTGACTAATGCATAAATCGCCTGCTGACGTTGCACGGCACGCTTACCTTCAAAACTGGCATCAACCACGCGTACATCAAACTTATTACCTTGATTGGCAGCTTGAATAAAAGCGTCTGGGAAGTGAGTCTGTAAAAATGCAATCAAATCATCAGCGTTCATGCTCATAGAATATTCTGCCTTAAAGTGTCAGATAGGGTATAGATTTAAAGTGACGACATTATAACAAGAGTTTAAGCATCTTACAGTACTGTCTTACGCAACTGCACCTAACTTCTGATTGCCGTCCATTATTTGAGCATTTTATCCAAGTACGTCAGTACTTGCGCGCGTACATCATTGACCCAACGTAACGGCGGGGCCATCGCACCAATACTGGTCGCATGACTGGCACCTTTTATTTCACCGTTTTCTACGGTGACGCCCGCCTCTTGCAACGCTTTGGTCATTTTAATCGTATTGGTCGCATACACCACTTTGTCTTTTTCGGCAGTCAACAATAAATACGGGGGCTGCTCGCCTTTGATTTGACGGTCTGGCATAACGTCGTCTGGCGTGGCATCAGCAGCAAAGGCGGTGGCGCTATCAAATTTACGGAAGTCATAACTATAAGGACCAGCAATACCCACGACCGCGGTAATATCTTTTGGCTTAATACCATAAGGCGCTAAAAAATCTTCATTGGCGACCGCTGCTACCGCGTTAAATGCACCAGCAGAATGTCCAATTACCGCCAAGCGTTTAGGATCAGCATGTAAGCTCGGAGCATTATTGATACTCCAAGCAATCGCTTGCGCCGTATCTTTGACATAATCAGGGTACACATGCTCAGGCGCTTTACGATAATTAATTACGGCGGTGACATAACCTGCTTGCGCCAAACTCTGACCAACAAAGGCATACTGTTCTTTATCACCACTCTCCCATGAGCCACCGTGGACAAACACCACCATCGGATAGCTATCATTAATCGCACCATCGTTGATGGCGCTTTGGGCTTTCATCGCTTGTGCTAATGGCTTGGGATAATAAATATCCAAATCTTGATCGGGCTCATCACCATAGAGAATGTTTTTGCTGACGCCAACGCCGCCACTAGCAGTAATGCCATTGACGATAGCGAGTGGCGATAAGGCTTGCGCATTCTGGGTGGCTAGCGCAACGCTACCCAGTGCTAAGGCGGCAACACCTGTGAATTTTAGAATGCCTACTTTGCTAGCAGTATTATTAATCATGCTTTTATTATTTATTTTTTGACGGCTTTTATTATATTCTAAGCGCTTGTTTGCATCCTTCATTGCCAGTATCCCTATTATATTTATACATGGATCAAAATTAACAGCACTGCGATAGTCCTTTTATAAAATAAGCACTAATCCTGTCTTGTCTATTTCTTCGCTTTTT
This sequence comes from Psychrobacter sp. TWR1-1-1, assembly GCF_049895865.1. NCBI lineage: Bacteria > Pseudomonadati > Pseudomonadota > Gammaproteobacteria > Moraxellales > Moraxellaceae > Psychrobacter > Psychrobacter sp. TWR1-1-1. The sequence goes on from NZ_JAFCTE010000005.1 coordinate 174,235, forward strand.
ATATCTTACTGGCTGGCTCAGAAGTTCTCGTGTTTTTCCTGTTAACCGTGTTTAGGTTTCTTGTCATTAAACACGGTTTAAACTGACGGGGCAAATAGCTTACCCTACAAGCTATTTAGCCACTGTTTTTTTGTTTCATTGATAAATAACAGCTGTATTTTAGAACACTTTTTACGGATCTTGATACAGGTCTATATATGGGCTTGATGACGGTTGCTCAACGGTTGTGCCATCTTCGGTCACGACGATAGGAGTCGATGTAGCAACGGACGCTGGCGCTTCAGAATTATTAACGCTAGCAGCATCCACAACGACTGGCGCTGAAGCAGGATTTACCAAGTTATTTTCAGACATAATGTCGTCTTTACTTATCTTTACGCCCCTGTCATCAACGACGGTCGTCAGCAGTACCAGCTCAGTCACACCAACGGTGCTATTGGCAATATCGATTAGGTGACTCTGCTGAGTCGGTGTCATACGTCCCATGATATAAACCACGCCATCATTGGTCACGGCTTTGATCTGTGAGGCTTTGACACCATCACTCGCGGCGACTTTTGCCAGCAGCTTTGAGGTGATATAGCCATCATGAACCGTCGAGCTATAGCCTTTAGACGCGCTGACGTTTAGCTCATTATAGACATGACGCACATCTGGCATAGAGCTAACGACTTTTTCGACTTCTACTTTGATGGCCTCAGTGGGTACTTCGCCTGTCAATAACACTTCACTATTAAAGCTATCAATACCCATACGGCTGGTTTGTTGCAGGTCTTCTTTTAACCCATAAACATTGATTTTGACGGTATGTTCAATACTGCGATCCAGTAGTCGCTGCGGAATGGTACGCTCTGTCATTGGCACACCATACGTACCTTCTGTACTGTTGGTCAAATAATTGGTGGTACAGCCCGTAGTGACGATGCTGGTCATTAGCATAACGCCTATCGCGGTGCGGCGTGATGAGCCAAAAATAGCAGTGCGCAAATGCATCCGTGTCATGATTTACCTCTTAGAACATGAGTGTGACGATCGTATAAAGTCAATTGATTGAGCCAGTTTTAATCTAATAACATTTGTTTTGACAACTGTTAATTCAGTTAATAACAACTTAGCTACTTTACTTAATTTTTACTATCAGCGGTTAGGTTTTTGGTAACGCTTATTTGATGATAAGTACTTACTACCTTCTAGTTGGATTGCTTTTACATCCTATTATCACGTATCTGCTATAAAAGCACCTTTGAGCCATTGTGGTTGATTTGCTGTGTTTTGACCACTGGTCTTAATATGATTACCTACCGTATCATAAGCGATGACATCGAACCGACAGTCATAATCCTCATACTCAGGATGCTGTTGCAAAAAATATTGCGCCGTTTTAATCACTTTACGTTGTTTGCTTGCCGTCACGCTCAGTGCAGCACCACCAAAACCTGAACGCTGCCGTTGACGCACTTCGATGAATACCAATGTCGACCATGCTGAACCTGTCTCCAGCATAATCAAATCCAGCTCACCCACTTTGGGCTGCTGCCAATTTTGGGCAATCAAAATCAATCCTTGCGATTGTAAAAACTCACACGCCTGCTGCTCGAACAGACTGCCTTGGCGCTGCTTTGGTGAAGTGAGGTTCAAAGGTTTATGACTGGACATAAGGTCGATGGGTCTGGTTAACATTTCAGAATTATCATAGCACATCATGCTAAACTAGCCACTTTCGCGTGCAGATGCTGGCATGGTGTTTTATGCTTTGCTTAAGTTCTATTTTTGACCAGTTTTGTCAGTCAGCGCGCCACATTATATTTTAATTCCCGCTTTTAATACTCCGAGGTTTTCATGTCTAGCCCTACCGCGATGCCAGCTTGTCTATATATCGTTGCCACGCCGATTGGCAATATGAGCGATATGACGCCGCATGCCATCGATGTTTTAAAACAAGTCGCCATCATTGCCTGTGAAGACACCCGTACCTCAGGTAAGCTATTGTCTCATTTTGGCATTGATACCAAAGGCAGTAAAACCGACGACGAAAAAGAGTCAGAAGCTCCCAACACTAAAAATAATACCGATAATAACGTGACAGACGCTGATACCGCGACCAAGCAAAAAGGTCATAACAAGCTTTGGGCATATCATGAACACAATAGTGCCATTCAAACACCCAAAATTATCGAGATGATCGGGCAAGGTCATTCGGTTGCTTTGATTAGTGATGCCGGTACGCCACTCATCAGTGATCCAGGTTATCAACTGGTACAGGCCGCTCATGCCGCAGGCGTTAGAGTCTCTCCTATCATTGGTGCCTCTGCTGCCATTGCTGCACTGTCAGTCGCAGGATTGCCCTCAGACCGCTTTAGCTTTATTGGGTTTTTACCCGCCAAAACCCACGGTCGCCAAAAACAGCTTACCGCTCTAAACACACGTACTGAAACGCTGATATTTTATGAAGCACCGCACCGTATTATCGCCAGTTTAGAAGACATGGCGGCGGTATTTGGCGCAGATCGTGAAGTGACGTTTTGCCGTGAATTGACTAAGACCTTTGAAACTGTCCATAAAAGCACCCTTGGGGATTTGGTGGAATTTGTCAAAGCTGATGACAATCAACAGCGCGGTGAGATAGTCGTGGTCGTCGCTGGCGTGAATGTGGCGCAGGATGCGGATGACATCAGTATTCATGATAAATTATTGCAGCGCTTGCTTGAAGACTTATCGGTTAAAAAAGCCGCTGCATTGGGCGCTGATATCACTGGCGTCAAAAAGAATGCGCTATATCAGCGCTTACTTGAGCTACAAGCTGAATAATTTTTGGATATTAATATTAAAGACAGTTATAAAACCATTGAGGAGAAGTGAGCAATGTACAATGTAATGGCGATAGGCAACGCATTGGTTGACCATGAATATGTGCTGTCAGATGCGGCGCTAGAAGAGACTGATTTGACCAAAGGCAATATGACGCTGGCAGGTATCGACGAGCAACAGCAATTATTGGCGTATTTTAAACTGGCAGAAATTGCACCATCAAAGCAGGCTGGTGGTGGCTCAGCGGCTAATACGATGTATACCTTTGCCAGTTTAGGCGGCAAGCCATTTTATGCGTGCCGCGTTGGTGACGATCAACAAGGCGAGTTTTATCTCAAAGACTTACATGAAGCAGGTGTTGCAACTTCAGAGAAATCTATCCATGCAGGCGGAGTAACGGGTTCATGTGTGGTCGCAGTCACTGAAGATGGCGAGCGCACCATGCAAACTTATCTTGGTACTTCAAGCGAAATCACCGCAGAAAATGTCGATTTTGATGCGCTGACACAAGCTGACTGGCTATATATAGAAGGCTACTTGGCCATGACTGAGAGTATTCAGCCTGCTATGACTCAGTTGCGTCACCAAGCAGGGATTCATTCTGCAAAAATTGCCGTAAGTTTTGCTGATCCTGCCGTGGTGAAGTTTGCCAAAGACGGTTTACTCAATATGCTGGGCAATAAAGTGGCAGTGATATTCTGTAATAGTGAGGAAGCCAAACTCTTTACGGACAAAAAACAAGTCAAGGCAGCCGCACGCGCACTGCTTGAGTATTGCCAGACGGCAGTCGTCACTGATGGTGCCAATGGTGCAACAATCGCTCATAAAGCTGATGATAAATCAGAGATTGAGATTTATGAAGTTGCTACACCAATCGTTACTAATGTCATTGATACCAATGGTGCCGGTGATAATTATGCAGGAGCATTTTTATACGCGTTGTCGCAGCACTATAGCTTGCCTGAATGTGGTCGTCTTGCCAGCGAAGTGGCGGCGCAGGTGATTCAACAGTTTGGACCACGATTAGCCTCACAAGATTATAGAGATATTGCAAAGCGTGTACTATCTGCTTAACTTATAAAAATCTGTCATTGCTGATAATAAAAAAGCCCATATCGATTGATATGGGCTTTTTTATTATTAATTATGAGACAAATTATTCAGTTCACATTGCTCAGCTCACATGGCTCAGTTCAATAAAAAGCGTTTAATACTAAGCCGAGGCTAATGCTTGCGCAAGATCCGCTTTGATATCTTCGATGTGCTCGATACCAATTGATAAACGAACCATATCAGTGCTTACACCTGCATTTTCGAGCTCTTGCTCATTGAGCTGGCGATGCGTGGTCGTCGCTGGATGACAGGCTAGTGATTTGGCATCACCGATATTGACCAAACGAGTAATCAATTGCAGCGCATCGATAAAGCGCGCACCTGCTTCTAGACCACCTTTGACTCCAAAGGTCAAAATAGCAGAAGGCGTGCCTTTCATATATTTTTTGGCAAGCTCATGCTCAGGATGATCCGGTAACCCTGCATATTTCACCCAAGCAACTTTATCATGGTCACGTAGATATTCTGCAACGGCTTGGGCATTCTGTACATGGCGCTCCATACGTAGACTCAATGTCTCCATACCTTGCAAAATACCAAAGGCATTCAATGGGCTAAGTGCCGCGCCAGTATTACGCAGCGGTGCCACACGAGCACGAGCGATAAAGGCTGCTGCACCCACGTCTTTGACAAAGTTCACACCGTGATAACTATGATCTGGCGTATTCAATAAGGGAAAACGCTCAGGATAGTCGCCCCATGCGAATTTACCACTATCGACAATCGCCCCACCAATCGAGGTACCCGTACCACTCATATATTTAGTCAATGAATGAATCACGATATCCGCACCAAACTCAAAAGGACGACATAACGCAGGCGTGGCAACCGTACTATCAATCACCACTGGCACACCATATTCATGTGCGATATCACTCAGCGCTTGAATATCAACGATGTTACCTAATGGATTACCGATACTTTCTGCAAAGACCATCTTAGTCTTATCATCGATCAAATCACGAATCGCCTCAGGATTTTTGTGATCAAAGAAGCGGACTTCGATACCTTGACGCGGCAATGCATGGGCAAACAAATTATAAGTACCGCCGTACAAGGTCGACACAGCAACGATATTATCGCCCGCTTCACAGATGGTTTGGATCGCATAAGTGATGGCTGCCATGCCAGATGCTACTGCAAGGGCACCGATACCGCCTTCGAGCGCCGCGACGCGTTCCTCCAACACGGCATTGGTCGGGTTCATGATACGGGTATAGATATTACCTGCAACTTTTAGATCAAACAAATCAGCACCATGCTGGGTATTATCAAACGCATACGAGCTGGTGTGATAGATAGGCACTGCGACCGCTTTGGTCGTTGGCTCAACGCTATAACCAGCGTGAATCGCCAAGGTCTCAAGACGTTGAGGCGTCGCTGATTTTTGGGCTGTTTGCTGGGCTGCTTGTTCGTCACTCATTATATATTCCTTTATTTCGATAAAAGTTATTAATCAATAAATGACTAATCAACAAATTATTAATTAACAATCTACCACTGAAAATTCAGCTAAAAAACAATTTACCAAATCATAGCAATAAAAAAAGCCAAGTTCATCAAAACTTGGCTTTTTAATTAAAATAACTCTTCAGATATTACTTAACGCTTTGGCTTTTACTGAGATTTCTATTTATAGTAAGCGTTTTCGGTACGGGTATGATCGGTTTCATCAATCACTTGGGTCAGCTCTGGAATTTGTTGTTTCAGCTGCACTTCAACGCCTTGACGTAAGGTCATGTCAACGGCTGAACAGCCTTGGCAACCACCACCAAACTTCAATACCGCAGTCAGCCCAACGCCTTCTTCATCAATCAGCTCAAGCAACTGTACGTCGCCACCATGCGCCGCCAAGCCGGGATTAATCTCTGACTGCAATACGTAGTTGATACGTTCTTCGACACTGGCATCCGCACCCACTTTAGGCACTTTAGAATTTGGCGCACGGAAGGTCAGCTGACCACCAAAACGGTCTTTATTATAGTCAATCACCGCATCCTCTAAATAAGGAACAGACGCCGCTTCGATAAAGGCAGAAAAGCTTTCATACGTAAAACGCAGGTCAGCGCTATCCTCTTCACCCGGTTGGTTATAAGCCATACAGCACTCTGCACGCGGCGTACCTGGATGCTCAACGAAAATACGCACGCCGATACCATCGGTATCCTGCTTGGATAACAAATCTGCTAAGTAGCTTTGGGCTGACTCAGTAATAGTAATATTGCTCTTTGCTACAGTTTGCTCAGTATCTAGCGCTGATTCATAGTCTGCTGACTGGTCTAGTTGGCTCTCAGCTTGGTTGTGCTCACTCATAATATGTCCTATGCGTTATGACACAAACGCTATATCTGTCATGGCTACTGTGTCGTGAATTTAAAATTAGGTAGCGGGTATAAGTTATGCGGGTTATCAATCATTACGGTCTGTTGTCTTAAAATGCGGACTGCCGTTGTTATAACATTTTGCTCAATTTATAGCAGCTATTATAACGTACTCAGACGACAATTCCGACTGCGCTACTGTGAATTAAACCAAAATGCTCACAAATGACTGCTATCGGTTTTATTAATGCTTTATTAACAATGACGAAATAGAGACGACAAATAGCGCTTATCTAATGATTGATATATCCCCTACTATATAAAGACAGCTACCGTGATTATCAAGCACCTAGAACACTAACTAACCACCTACTTTCTTCCGAATGCTACGGCATGTCTAACACTGTGTGAGACCATACAACCAACCCACTTATCATGCTTGCTATTTTCTAGCGCTAGTTTTAGATCTATTTACAAGGTAAAGTGTATTGTCCTAAATACCTTTTTATAGGTTTACTTATTGATCATTATATTAGGCATTCTTGTTGCCCTTATTATAGTCGTCGCGCTTTTAGTACCGGAGGGTGTTGACTATACCAAAGCTGTAAAAGAAATTATGTCCCGCTATATCAAAATTCATGTAGCGTTGGTATTTTTTCGCAATCCATTACTCCAGTTGATATTCTTTTATATTGACTATAGAGATCGCTTAGATATCGAAGAAAAGAGGATGTTCAAACGCTATTTTATAACGCAATTTTTTAGCATCTTTATATTTATTACTATAATTTTCATTGTTAAACATTACATTTAAGCTAGCAGAAATTTCATATTTTAGTTGAATCAATCTTATGATGACACAAACACTGAATCTAGTAACGACCAAAGACGACGAACAAGTAGCCGTTTGGAAGATTGTGGATAATACAAAAGACGAAACAAAGAGCGATACCCCTACCACCAATACACTTGCGATAAAAGCGCAAAACATATTTTTGACGCACGGCACGTTTTCGGACAAACAAACCTGTTTGAAAATCGCTGAGTATCTAGCTCGCCTCGGTCATCATTGCTACATCATGGAATGGCGCGGTCATGGCGCAAGCTCAATACCCAAAGAAAAATTCAACTTTGAAACGGTTGCAACCTATGACTATGAAGCGACTTTTCGCTACCTTTTTGAGGAATTAAAACTCGATAATCTACATTGCGTCACCCATAGCGGCGGCGGGGTTGGCTTAACGATGTTTTTGATCCAGCATCCCTGCTATATCGATAAGATTAATAGCGCCAGCATGTTTGCCTGCCAAGCTTATGGCGCTGCAATAAATCCGATAAATCATACTAAAATTCTTGTAGCAAAATTATTCACGCGGCTGGTTGGCTATATCCCTGCTAAAAAAATTAAGCTAGGGCCTTTTAATGAAAGCTATCATATGATGAACCAATGGTACGACTGGAATCTACAAAAAAACTTTAACAGCAGTTTTCTTAAACAACGTACATTTAATACAGCCAGCATGGATACATTCGCCGCTGATGATGCACCTTTAGACTACCGGCAACAGATGCCAAAAATCACGATACCTATCTATGCTATCAGCGCAAAAGGCGATAATTTCATCTCCCCTACTCGTGGTTGTCAGCTGTTTTTTGAACCCTTTAAAAACCCTGCCAATATTTTTCGAGAATACTCCCTCAGCCATGGGGATTTGGACGATTATACGCACAGCCGCATTATGATCAGTCGTAACGCCGCTCACGAGATTTGGCCCACAGTTACCGCGTGGATTGAGCAGCATGCCCGTTAAAATAGCGGTGCAGTTGTAGCCTAACTACAGCATGGTACGGACTATAATCAGAAACCGCACACCTCTAAACATCTTTATACTTGTCAGCGAGTGATAGGCTGTGTCAGTATTGGCGTCATTACTTTTTACTCAATAAATTTTAACCAATGAAATATCCGTAGTAGGAAAGTGGCGTATATGAGCGAATCATCAGAGCAAAGTTCAGCTAAAGATAATAAACACTATCGTTATTTGGTTTTTATCGGGCGTTTCCAGCCCTTCCATCGTGGACATAAGGCGGTCATCGACGAAGCATTGAAGCGTGCTGATAATGTCATTATGTTGATCGGCTCTGCTAACTTACCGCGTAGTTTACGCAATCCATTCAGCGTCGCTGAGCGTGCTGCCATGATTAAAGGCGCATATTCAGCAGCAGAAGCAGCACGTATTCACTGCGTTGCTCTAGATGATGCACTCTACAACGACACGCGCTGGCTACAGTACGTGCAAGCAGGCGTGAAGTCTGTCACTGGTGATTTGCAAACTGATATCGGCTTGATTGGTCATTCCAAAGACAGCTCCTCGTATTATTTATCGCTATTCCCCAACTGGGCGTCCGTCTCAGTACCGAGCTATCACAATCTATCCGCTACCCCGATTCGCGATAGCTATCTAATGGGTGCGACCCCGACTCCTGAACGCACACCTGAATCGACGCGCAAGGTTCTGAACGATTTCAAAAAGACAGACGAATATCAAAATCTGCACGAAGAAGCCGACTTTATTGATAAATATAAAAGACAGTGGGAATCAGCGCCTTATCCACCAACCTTTATGACAGCAGATGCTCTGATTGTCCAGTCAGGACATATTCTATTGGTTGAGCGCCGCAGTATGCCAGGGCGCGGACTTTGGGCATTACCAGGCGGATTTTTAAATCCAAAAGAGACCTTATTCGATGCCTGTATCCGTGAGCTACGTGAGGAGACTCGCCTAAAAGTCCCTGAGCCAGTATTGCGCGGCTCTTGTCATAGTCAGCATACCTTTGATGACCCATATCGCTCAGCACGTGGTCGGACGATTACCCAAGCCTTTTATTTTCAACTTAAAAATGACCCAAAAGGCTTGCCAAAAGTAAAAGGCGGCGACGATGCAGCCACGGCTTTTTGGTTACCACTCGCTGAGCTTGACGCTACCATGATGTTTGAAGACCATTATGCAATTATTACTAAAATGGTTGGTTTGTAGGTTTTATCAGACGATTATCCGATTTTTCATTAACAATTTTCCACGCCCAAGCTGATAGACAGCAAGGGCTAACTGCCGTAACTGTTCTTTCATTAACGCAGCTACGGCAACTCAAAGCAGAGGAGTTCTGTGATGTATACCAGCAATTTAAATAATTTAATTCTAAATAGTGACAGCTACAAAACCTCACATTGGGTGCAATACCCAAAAGGTAGTGAGTATCTGTCCAGCTACATTGAGGCGCGTAAAGGTGACTACGATGTGGTGTTCTTTGGCTTGCAAGCCTTTATTAAAGAATATCTAAGCACGCCAATCACTCATCAAGACATTGATGAAGCCGAAATGGTCATTCAAGCACATGGTTTGACCTTTAACCGTGCTGGCTGGGAGCGTTTGGTTGATAAACATGGCGGCTACATGCCACTGCGCATCGAAGCCATACCTGAGGGTAGCATCGTGCCAGTATCCAATGTAGTCTGCCAAGTTATCAATACCGATCCTGAGTTTTATTGGCTGCCAAGCTATATCGAAACGGCGCTACTCCGTGCCATTTGGTATCCATCAACCGTCGCTAGTGTCTCGCATTATTGCAAAGGCATTATTCGTCAGGCGTTAGAAAAATCAGCAGACAATACCGAATCGCTCACTTTTCGTTTGCACGATTTCGGCTCGCGCGGGGCATCTAGTCAAGAGTCTGTCGCGCTCGGCAGCCTAGCGCATTTAGTGAACTTTGCTGGAACCGATTCGATGACGGCGTTAGTCGCTGCCAGCCGCTGGTACCACATGGATAAAGACATGCCCGCGTTTTCTATTCCTGCCGCTGAGCATAGCACCATGACCGCGTGGGGTCGTGACGGCGAAACCGCTGCTTTTGCCAATATGATTGAGCAGTTTGGCGGCGTAGGTAAAAGCTTCTCAGTGGTCTCTGACAGCTATGACTTATGGAACGCCATTGATAATATTTGGGGCGGCAGCCTGAAAGACGACGTCAAAAACATGGGCGGCACCTTAGTCATCCGACCCGATAGTGGTGAGCCTGCCAAAGTGGTTCGCGAAGCCTTAGAGCGCTTGGCAGTAAAATTTGGAACGACGATTAATAGTAAAGGTTATAAAGTGCTGCCTGATTATGTACGTGTCATCCAAGGGGATGGTATCAGCCCACAAAGCTTAACTAAGATCATTGAGGTGATCATGAAAGCAGGCTTTAGCGCAGATAACGTGACCTTTGGTATGGGCGGTGGTCTATTACAACAAGTCAACCGCGACACCATGAGCTGGGCGATGAAAGCCAGCGCTATCTCTATCGATGGCACATGGACAGACATCTATAAAGACCCGATTACCAGCCGCTCAAAACGCTCAAAGAAGGGACGTTTGGCGCTGGTCAAAAACAGCAATGGACAGCTAAAAACCATCAAGGCTGAAGACCTAGCTGCAGACGCAGATAACCTACTGCGTGATATTTATGTCGATGGTAAATTATTAATTGAAGACAATCTCACAACTATTCGGAAGCGTGCAGGATGGTAGCAATATGATAAATAGCAATAAAATCGCCTCGGTGGCAAGAGATGTACTGCTTGCTCCTATTTATCTTTATCAAGGGCGCAAAATTAAGCGTGATACGGTACGTCTACCTGAGCCAAATGGCGAAAGGCACGGGCGAGTTCAATTAAATGACGCGATTGAGTCGCTAAAAGAAGCGCACAAGCGGACATTAAACCTAATGGTCGTTGGCGATTCGGCGGCGGCTGGCGTCGGTAGTGAGACGCAGCAAGAGGCGCTTGTCGGTAACTTAATTCCTGTTTTGACGCAGCAGTCCGCTATTCAAAATCAGTTTGATATACTGAACTGGTCATTGCAAGCGACGACGGGGCATACCAGCTTTGATATCTTGCGTAGGCTTTATGTTCTAACCGCGCCTAGCCAGCCTGTTGATGTGATGGTGCTGAGTGTCGGCGTTAACGACACCACATCCAAAGTCTCGGTGGATAAATGGCAACAGCAAATTGAAAGTATTATCGCTATCGCTCAGCGTAAATTTGGCGTGCGAGAGTTGATTTTTTTAAGCCTGCCGCCGATGGCACAAATGCCTGCGATACCTGCCCCGCTAAGTAACTTTGTGGGTGCTAAAGCCTCTATCCTTGATAACACGTTGCAGCAAGTTTGCGCCGCTCATGATAGTGTTACCTACATGGCCACTGACTTTCCAAGAATGATAGCAGAGCATTCGAACGGTACTCCAATCGATATCAAAGTGATGTTTGCCAGTGACGGTTTTCATCCTAGCAGCCTCATGTATGGCTATTGGGCGCAGCAATTGTCAGAGTTGATTATACAGTTACTGAATCCTTCCCTTTCCGATGCTGAGTTGACTGATTAAAAACCATTGAGGCGTTACTTCTAAAAATCTAAACAAAAAAAACCGCTGAATAGTCAGCGGTTTTTTTATGTTCTTAATACTATAGCTGTGCATGTTTGAGAAAACACATGCTCAAAATAATATCACGCAATACGTGTGAATTATTCTGCAGCGTCAGTATCAGCAGCTTTCTTACGGCCACCAAATGCACCAAAGCGTTTGTTGAAGCTAGCAACACGGCCTTCAGTAGAAGTTTTGCGTTGTTCGCCAGTATAGAATGGATGCGACGCACTTGAGATATCAAGCGGGTAGTATGGATATTCTGACCCTTCGTATTCACGAGTGGTTTTGGTTTTAACGGTTGAACGAGTTAAGAAAAAAACGTCAGCGTTAGTGTCATGGAATAAAACTTCTTGGTAATTAGGATGGATATCTTTACGCATAATAAACTCTCTATGTCCGATGTATGTATAGCACTCTTGAACACCATCTTAGACGATGTGTCAAGCAAGTCATGACATACGTAACTGAGGCACTAAGGGACATTGATAAGTATGGCAGCTGCGTCACTGGCTTATTCCAGCACCCAACACCATTCCTCTGCTCACTTAGCCTTTCCCCAGCGGGAAAATCAAAACGCGATTTTAACGGTTTTTACCGCTAGACGCAAGCAGCAGTTGTGAGTGATATATGTGCTAAGTTGTCACCAAGATCTCTATTTTGTTGAGAAGTATACGCTATATTAGTATAATAATATTTTAGTTTAAATAATCAATATATATTTTATGTTTAGATTTAGTTGATAATTATTTTTGATATTCATCATTTGTTAATAATGATGGATACCGTCTTATTTCGCCTCATTAATCAAGCACCCACTATTTATAAACACTCACTAAGGACAATATAATGATAAATACTGTTATGAAGAATAGCGCAAAAGCCCTGCTTATCAGCTCAGCACTGGCACTCACTACTGTTGCAGGTGCGGCATTGCCTAGTCAATGGCAATTAGACGACTCGCACACCCGTGTGGGATTTTCTGTCAATCATTTAGGGTTTTCGACCACCATGGGTCATTTTAACGACGTCAAAGGGGTCGTTAATTACGATGTTAAAGCACCCAGTAAAACCAATATGAGCTTCACCATTGCAACCGATAGCATTGACACCAATTGGAATGCACGTGATGAGCATTTAAAAAAGGCTGAATTTTTTAACGTCACTAAATATCCAACCATGACCTTTAAATCAACCAGCGTAAAATTTATAAATCCGCAACAAGCCAAGGTCACAGGTGACTTTACTATGCTGGGTCAAACCAAACCATTAACTTTGGATGTGACTTTGAATAAAATCGCCAACAGCCCTCTTACCAAAGAGCCAGTTATTGGCTTCCGTGCAACGGGTAATATTGATCGCGCAGCCTATGGTATGACAGCTTTCGCAGATGGCATTACCACCAATGTCCCGATCCAAATCGATGGTGAGTTGATAGAGAAAAAAGCGCAAACCAACAAAAAATCTAAATAAGTCTAATTTTTAGCCAAGCACAAATCGCTACTTCCTCTACATACTCTAAAAAAAAGCAGCCATCATAGTGGCTGCTTTTTTGACAATAATGAATCAACTCACTCGACATTTATATATTCAATAAATCGCATAAATACTTTCCATTTGCTTGTTAACCTCAGTTTTTATTTTTATATTCATATATACGGATTTACGAATATAAAACATAACGCTGAGGGAGCAGAAAGATGGATACAGTACAGGTAGACTTTACCGAGATAAATACTGAATGGGATAAAAACATCGCTGATTATCACTTTGATATTTATCACTTATCTGGTTGGATTGCTGCGTCAGCTATTGTCGATAAAGGCACTCCTCAAGGAGTGATTGCCACTTATAACAATAAAAAGATCTTTTTGCCTCTCATTATAAGAGAACTCGACTCAGAGCATTGGGATGCGACTTCTACTTATGGTTACGGCGGTCCTGTCATGGATAAGTCTCTCACTGATGCCGAATTAGACATAATATTGGCAGAAGTAAGGGGTTTTCTCTTAGCAAAAGGCTGTGTGTCTTTATTTATGCGACTGCATCCAATCATCAATAAAGAATGGCTACCAACGGTCGGCAAAGCACTCACTCATGGATTGACATTGATGTCTGACTTGAGTAAATCTGAAGAGGAGCACTGGAGCGAGACTCAAAATCGTCATCGTAGAGGCATTAAAAAAGCCTTAAAAATGGATGTCGTGACAAAAATTGAGCGTTTAACCAGAGAGAATGCAGTGATGTTTTCCAATATTTACAAAGAAACGATGGCGCAGGTGAAGGCAGATCAGTACTACTTCTTTGATGATGATTACTTCTTTAATTTGCTCGAAAATCTGCAAGACAGAATACTACTGATAACTGCCTATCAGGATAATAAAGCCATTGGTTCCTCTATCTACACAATCTGTAAAGAATCGGGCATTATGCAATTTCATCTCGGAGGCACGCTCAACGCCTATACCCATCTACAACCTTCCAAACTCATTACCCATGTGGCTCGTGATTGGGGCCGAACCAATCATTACAAATTACTCCATCTTGGCGGCGGCGTAGGCTCTAATCTAGATTCTTTATACGAGTATAAAAAAGGGTTTAGCTCACAAGAGTTATTATTCAAAACTTATAGACTCGTCGTTAATCCAGCAAAATACGAAGCATTAGTCGCTGATAGCTGGTTCACCGAAAATGATTTACGCTCCGACTTTTTCCCTTTATATAGAAAAGAGCCTACTAAAGAACGTATCTTGGAGACTGAACAAGCTGAAGCTTTGGCAGATATTTGATCGCGTTATTTTACGATTCTAATCAGTCAAGCCAATAAAAAAGCAGCCATTACGATGGCTGCTTTTTTGATGCTAATTGTCTTTCATTTCGGTAGACAACGGGCTTACTTTACTTGGTTTTGACGATATGCCAAACGCCCAGTTTATTGTCGCCATTTTTATCGCCCACCTTTGTATCATTAGCATAGAAATATAACGGTTTACCATTTACCGCCCATTGATACTTGCCATCTTCGCGTTGAAATGCTGCAAACTGCCCTGACGCTTTGGCATTACTCGGTGCCATAAATGCGGGCCAAGCAATTAGACAGGCACTACCACACTCTGATTTGTTCATCCCATCTTTGTCAAAGGTATATAAGGTCATGTGATTGCTTGCATCGACTAACATGCCGTTTTTACTCGCGACTGGCGCGGTATTTTTATTGGTGGCTTGTACATCATGCATGCCAGAATCATCATTGCCGAATACATTGTTTAACGTAGTACAACCAGTAAGCGTTAAAACACCAGTGAGAGCCGATAATATAAGCATACGTTTCATAATAACTTCCTTGTCATTTTGATTGTGATTGTGATTATGATCATAAATTTCTATTTGGATTTTTCTCATCGTCAGACTATTTAAGCAGCAAAAAAACCTATCGCTGACTTCAAGCAGTTTTAATATAGCATATGCAACAGCGCAGTCGTTTCTATCCCTATATAAATTTACAAAAGCTTATGTATTTGCAAATTGGGTAAACTGGCATAGCCATTGCTATCAAGCGCCATAGCCATTCATTGACAAAACTCACCTATCTACTTACGTATTTGTCATCATATTGGTTGTCATTTTTCGTAGAATACCCTATACATATTAAGAATTACTACACAATGACAAATATGACTCTTGCGGCTTCATATGCATATTGAACTTGACGTCCTTTGCACGCATATCAATAGTTATAAACGGCTTAGAACAACATCCATTAGGACAAATTTTTTAAAATAAGATTTTAGAATAAAACATTTAACAAATACACCGAGCATGACCTGCTGTAACTGCTATTAAGGATATGACAACGACAATGACTCACTCTTTCATTAAAAACCCAGTGAAAAACCAAGCGCACTCTGCCAAACGCGTCGGTATTCTTGGTGGTGGTACGGCAGGAGCAACCATTGCTATTCGCCTTGCGGCATTAGGGCTTGAAACTTATGTATTTGAAAAAAACAAATCGCTGATTGATGGTCCACCGATGTGTCACTTGCATGCTGGCGGCAATCTATACCGCGAAATTCCTGATGAAGATTGTGTGGCTCTCCTCAAACAATGTATCGATATATTGCGCCTTTATCCTTATACCATCGATGTTCGCCCAACAGTATTTGCCGTACCAACTCGCGATGAAGGCTTGCCAGAAGATTTGCTACCACGTCTTGATATCTTGACTGATGCGTATCGTAAGCTTATCGACGAAGATGCTAATAACAAAGTGTTGGGCGAACCTGAAAACTACTATCAGCTTTATAGTCATGAGCAACTCATTGCGCTGTCAGAACGTGAACAAGTCACTGTGCCGCGGTCGGTTGATGAATGGATGATACCAGTCGCTAAGTATTTGGACTTAAATAAAGTCAAGTTTCCACTGATTGTCGTGCAAGAGTACGGCTGGAATATTTTTCGCTTGGCGGCCTCTGCGCAATTGGCCTTAGCAGATTATGAGCATGCTCACGTCTTTACCGATACGCAGGTTAAGCAAGTAATGCCTGTTGATTGTGAAAATTGCTCAAACGCAGACCACCACGTCACTAAATGGCGTATTGATTATCAGCGAGCTGCCAGCTCTGAAACTCAGCTTACAATCGAATCTGAGACCAAAAATACAACCGAATCTATCGAAGTGGATTACTTAATCAATGCTTGCGGTTTTCGTACTGGCGTCATCGACGATATGGTCGGGGTCAAAGTCACGCGTATGGTCGAGTTTAAATCGTCTTATATCACCCACTGGGATAATACCGGTGGACAGATACCAGAGATTATCGTTTATGGCAGTCGCGGCACACCAGAAGGCATGGCTCAACTCACGCCTTATCCCGGCGGTTATTTTCAAATACATGGCATGAGCAAATTTATCACGCTATTCGATGATGGCTTGGTCGCCTCTAGCAAAGACAGCGCCCAACCTAAGCTGCCGCCGCAGTATGTACACTACATCGAAGATGGTTGGGATAAGGCACCTTTACAAGCGCGTAGTCAGCAAGCGATTGATTATGTAGCGGAGTTTGTACCGACCTTCCATAGCGCACGTACGGTCGGTAACGCGCTATATGGTGGGCAGCAAATACCCGGTGAGGACGATACGCTGCGAGTGGCTGATGTAAGCTTGTACTCTAATATTCGCTATGCTCGAGCGGAAAACGTCAAAGCATCCTCGACTTTGATTGCTGCCGATCAAATCGTTGATGAATTGACTGAACTTGGCTTAATCGATCATGACACGCCAGCCAACCGCAATCGTTATGCTCATAATTGGGCGTATTTGACAAAACACGATAGCATGGCGATTGATAAAGTCGCGCGTACACTGGCTGAGCAACGAGGCTTTCCATTAGCAATGGCTGATGTGAATCACGGTATTGGCGAGACAACTTTAAAGGGTTTCAACACGGCTAATGATGCAAGTGCTACTGAGATATAAAAAGCGTTCTATTAAAAATTGAACAAAAAAAGGAGAGAATGGCTAACGATCAGCCCTTCTCTCTTTTTTTATAGATAAAAACATTTATATATAAAAGCATGTACAGATCAAAGCATTTATAAATAAGAATATGTACTCTTAATTACCAGCCATTTTTTCGGTATCGACTGCATCGTCTATTTTTACGACTGTTTTTAATAGCTCAATGGCTTCATTAATCGTGTTACATACTACCAAACGCTCCAGATCTTCTTGTTTCATAAAACCTTGGTCAGCCGTATATTTTAAGTGCTCGATCATACGATCATAGAAACCATTGATATTCAGAATAATCATCGGTTTTTCATGTTGATATAGCTGACGCCACGTAGCGATTTCCATAATTTCTTCTAAGGTACCAAGCCCGCCCGGCAAGGTAATAAAAGCATCCGCGTACTCTGCCATCACGGTTTTACGGGTGTGCATGGTATCGGTTAAATGCAGACGAGTCAGCTGCTCATGAGCAATTTCGTGCTTGAGCATAAAGGTTGGAATCACACCGACCGCTTGCGCACCGCCTTGAATCACCTCATCTGCAACGGCACCCATCAGCCCGATGCTCGCGCCGCCGTAGACCAAACCCATGCCATTGTCGGCAAGCGCACTACCCAACTCGCGGGCTGCCTGCTCGTAGACTTCATTATTGCCCAAACGCGAACCACAATAAACCGCTACCAACGGCATCGTTAACGTTGATTTATCCACTGCTTTTTCAATATTGGTAATGTCTTGACTGGTAATGACTTCATAAGTGTCATTGTTAATTTTCATTTGCATATAGCTTCCTTAATTTTTATATCGATTGTTTTTGTTAAATACTCGTTAAAACCCTAATGGATAATACCACCCCAGATAAATAGCATAGAACTTGAAAGTCACAATTGAACGCCTTGCTTGCCAGCATTTATCTTAACATAAGCGATGCTATCAGATGGCTATCAGCTAATTTAAGCGGTTTATCACTACGTAATGACTACATTTTAAGAGCAGATTATTGATAAATAATTGCAAATAAATAACTACTCCACACCGCATAGAACCCTAACAATATGAAGGTTAAAGCATGGAAAATAAACAGTATCAGACGGATATTTATTCACTGAGTATCATGACTGAGCGCAATCAGACATTGGCAGCGACTGTCTATCGCCCTAAAAATGAGGTAAAAAAAGCGGTTATGCTCGCGCCAGCAACGGGTATCAAGCGCCAGTTTTATCACAATTTTGCCACTCACTTAGCAGAAAATGGCTTTGGTGTACTAACCTTTGACAATAAAGGCATCGGTGAATCGCTGTCGTCTGCATTGGCTAAATGCGATGCATCGCTGATTAGCTGGGGTCGCCATGATATGCCAGCCGTCCTTGATGCGTTGCAAGATGAATTTGCCAACGCCACCTATCATTTAATTGGGCATAGTGCAGGCGGTCAGCTGATTGGTTTGATGCCAAATTATAGTGCGCTCGCTTCAGTGTTCAATGTCGCCTGCTCATCAGGTCGTATTAAAAATATGAGCATGCCCTATAAACTCAAGGCGATGGGTTTTATGGATGCCTTTATTCCACTCACCAACTTGACGTTAGGGTACACGCCGTCAGATAAAATTGGTATGGGCGAACCGCTACCACGGGGCGTGTCTCGGCAGTGGCGCGAATGGTGTAATGGCGCAGGCTATATCAAAACAGCCTTTGGCAAAAGTATACAAACGCACTTTTACAATGACATTACTATGCCATCATTATGGCTGGGGTTTAGTGATGATGACATTGCCAATAGCAAAAATATGGATGATATGATTCGTGTTTTTACTAAAATGCCAGTCGAAAAGCACTTTTTAGATCCCAAAGACTTTGGTCTAAAAAGCATCGGTCATATGCGCTATTTTAGTAGCAGAACCAACGCTAAAGCACCGCAGCTTTGGCAAATGGCGGTTGATTGGCTAAAGAATCAATAGACTTCAGAGCCTATTTAACTACGGATTCGTCTATTGATTCTTTCATGTTTTCTGCCTTGATGCGTTTGGTCAATGCAGAATAAAGCGACGGCTGCATATTATGGATATTACCCAGCATCCATTTTACGTAGCTGATTGGCACGTCTTTAATCAGCGTGCCTCTATGTTTGCCAAAGGGCATTTTGCTCACTGGATTGGCTTTATTGGCGATAGCATGGACAGCAGCAAAATCCGTCGGTGCTATGGCTAGGCGCTCACAACACGCCTGATAAAGCAGATAACACATACGTGCATCACCCAGCGCATCATGAGCGGCAATCGTCATCCTACTTGCTTCCTCTTTGCCTAATAATTGCTCGATACATTTGGACTGACCATAAGCACTCCACTCTGGAAAAGCCACACGCGCCAGCCGAACCGTACATATCAACTTAGTAGACGGACTGCCAATAACCCGCCAATCAAAGCGGACATTATGACCAATCAAATACTGTGGCAACTCAAACGACTCTAAATCAAAGCGCTCAAGACCAGCGACATCCTCATCGGTGATACCATGAATTCTAGTGACAGCTGGTGATATCGAACGACCACTATTAAAATACTTCATCCACTCAAAGCCCGTCATCGCATTAATAGTCGCCACTTGAATCGGACGCGGATCACGACCTTGGTCGGTTTCGGTATCGATAATCAGCGCAGTGTCAGTCATAAAAGTTCAGCCATGGATAACAATAATAGATAACAACATTGATATTTTATGTAACGTTTTAAAAATACGTAAACTTTAAAAGAAACGCTATGTTTATGGGGATAAAAACTAGAGATAACAATGGCATACAAAGAGTAGATAACTTCACTTATATAATAATAAGAAAAACTAATTTAAAAAACTAAAGAGAGAACGATGCTAGCAGATGATAATAATCCGCAATTAAAACAAAAGAAAAAGCCAACCCTTTTAAATCGTGTACTCAGTGTGCTTATTAAAGCGGTCGTATTGTTGATGCTATTATTTGTATTTGATAGGCTCTTACCCAGTATCAGCCAACAAACTCAGTCATTTGTGATGGCAAAATGGCAACAGCTCAGTTTATTACAGCAGGAACTACCGACGGAAAACAGCTTACCCAGTCCACTTCCAGAGCAACATCTAACAGATACATGGGGCGCTGCACGCAGTCAAGGTCGCAGTCATGAAGGTATCGATATCTTTGCCGCACGAGGCACACCAATACGAGCCACGACACAAGGCATCGTCAGCAAAGTTGGTGAAAATACGTTAGGCGGTCGTGTGGTGGTGGTGGTTGGACCAGGCGGCGCAGGGCATTATTATGCGCATTTAGAAGATTATGCAGATATTAGTCCAAACGACTGGGTTAATGCCGGCGATATCATCGGCTACGTCGGCGACAGTGGCAATGCAAAAGGTACGCCGCCACATGTACATTACGGTATTTATATCAGCGGCAGTGCAGTGAACCCCTATCCACTTTTACAAAAAGATTAGGGTACCGCAGCTGATCTAATGTGGGCAGCTGGAAATACCATACTGAACGTCGAGCCTACCCCTTCTACTGATTCAATTTGTAAGTTAGCCTCATGCTGATATAAAACGTGTTTAACGATTGCCAAACCTAGCCCTGTGCCGCCAGTCGCCCGACTACGACCTTTATCAATACGATAAAAACGCTCCGTCAACCGTGCGATATGCTCAGGTGCAATACCAATACCGTTGTCTTCGACGGCAAATCGGCAACCTTCTGACGTTTTTGTCCAGCTAATGGCGATATTACCGCCCTTGGGCGTGTATTTGATGGCATTAATCACCAGATTAGAAAGCGCGCTATTTAGATACATCTCTGAGCCATACAGTCCGTCATAAGTGTCTATCTGCAAGTGAATGGTATGCCCATATTCTTGATTGTACGCTTGCGCATCATCATAAACATGGGTCAGCAGCTTGGTCATATCAATATAGCTGAGCTCATGGGTTTCTTCGATTTCGATGCGAGATAACAGCAATAAGTCATTCACAATTCTATTCATACGCGCAGTCTGTTGGCTCATCAGCTCAAACCCGCGCTTCCAATGCGGCGGCATATCTGGCTGATCCGAAAAATTTTCTAGATAGCCCATCATGACGGTCAACGGTGTGCGTAACTCATGCGAGACATTCGCCACAAAATCGCGGCGCATCTCCTCCAAATGATGCAAGCGCGTCACATCATAAATAATGAGCAGCTTCTCATCGCCAAAAGGCGTGAGCTCACACTTTAGATAACGCTTGGGCGCGCGCCACGAGACAATGTGTACACCATCCTGAGCACCATCGTTAGGGTTGGTCGTCGCCTGATAATACTGACGAAATTCAGGCGCACTAATAAAGTCAAAAATGCACTTACCTTTATCTGACAACTGTAACAACATTAAATCTTCGGCGGCCTGATTCCACCATTCAAGCCCATCATCGTCATTGAGCAAAACCACCGCATCACGCAATGCGCGTAGTGCGCTTCTAATTTTTTTGAGTTGATCCGTTGTATTCTGCTGAGTTGCTAGCAGTGATTTATTTTGTTGGTCGCCTTGAGCCGATATTAGGGTGTTCATCCATCATCCTTATCACTATTCGCCGTTTTTCACTGTGCTACGATTGACATACTGCTTTTATAGCGAATAAAAACCGTCTGTTAAATTGGTTCAATAAAGCTAGAAAATCGATAGCCTGTCCCGCGTACTGTCTGTATCAACGTATCACATTGATGCGGTCGTAATAATGTCCGCAAACGTTTGATATGCACATCAATGGTTCTATCTTCGATATATACATTACCGCCCCATACTTGGTCTAGCAGCTGCGTCCGCGTATAGGCACGCTCTGGATGACTCATAAAAAATGCCAATAATCGATATTCCGTAGGCCCGACATCAACCACTTTACCAGCCGCTGTCACCCGCTGACTTTTGGGATCAAGGCTCAGATTGCCGATTTCGATAGGTTTATCGCTACTGAGCGCGTTACTACGCCGCAATACTGCTTTGATTCTGGATATCAACTCTCGTGTCGAAAAAGGCTTGGTCATATAATCATCAGCACCAGCATCAAGGCCATGCACCTTGCTGTCCTCTTCACTTTTAGCCGTCAACATAATGACTGGTATCTCAGCGAGTAGCTCATCGTTTTTGAGCAATCGACAAAAATCAATGCCACTTTTATCACCGGGCAGCATCCAATCTAGCAAAATCAGCGCAGGACGGTGATCGACCACTTGTTGGTGCGCCTCAGATACATCCGCTGCCTGCAGACTATCAAATCCCGCCATCTCTAGTGTCATGACGATCATTTCACGAATCGCAGGTTCATCTTCAACAATCAAAATTTGCTCATTATACATACGGCATTCTCAGTGTTAGAGGACAACATTTAGCTGACAAAAAAGGCGATAAATGCTCGCCTGCTGCTCCCTATTAAACGGGGTAATTATGACAGTTTAATGACATTCAACTTTTAAGCGGTTCATAGGTCTCGTGACGGCTAATGCTTAGTTTACTCAATTCACTTCTAACAAGAAATTCAATGGCCCGTCATTGACGCTCGACACTTGCATATTGGCACCAAACTGACCAGTTGCCACGTTTGGATGTTGCGTGTTGGCATAGACGACCAATTGCGCAAACAATACTTGCGCCGCATCAGGTGCCATCGCACCACCAAAGTCAGGGCGACGACCCTTGTCTGTTTTTGCCATTAGCGTAAACTGTGATACCAATAACAGTCCGCCACCAACTTGCTGGACATTTTTATCCAGTTTGCCGTACTTGGCAGGATCATCATCATTGTCAAAAATACGATAGGTGAGGATTTTATCCACCATTCGCTGTGCGCTTGTTATGTCGTCATCAGGCCCTAAACCAATATAAGCCAATATGCCTTGCTCAATCGTACCAACACACTGCGCATCGACGGTGACACTAGCATGGCGTACGCGCTGTATAAGTGCTTTCATTTATAGATTCCTTACCAATTATGCCCATACAATAATACGCCGTCCATGATAAAATACGGCCATTCTCTTGCTTATTAATTATTACATCACACCCTATTTTGGTAGCCTCATTATGAATGTATTCACTACTTTACAACAGCTTGTCCCGCAGCAGCAACTGAGTAAAGTTGCTGGGCGTCTAGCCGCTAGCCGCCATCCTTATGTTAAACGCACGTTTATCCGTAGCTTTGCTAAAGCCTACAACGTCAGCTTGGACGAGTATGAGCGCCAAAGTCTCAACGCCTATGAGAGCTTTAATGATTTTTTTACTCGTGAGCTAAAAGAAGACGCGCGCCCTATCGACATGACGCCTCATGGTATTGTCAGTCCTGCCGATGGTATTATCTCGCAGTTGGGTCAAATTGACGACCATAAATTGCTCCAAGCAAAAGGTCGCTATTATGACGTTGGTCAACTGCTTGCTGACAGCGAAGATGGCCGCTATTTTGCGGATGGCAGTTTTGCGACGGTTTATCTTGCGCCCAGTAACTATCACCGTGTACATATGCCCTTCGCCGGTACTCTAACCAAAACCCGTTATGTACCGGGCACGCTGTTTTCGGTCAACAATACTACGGCGGCGAACGTGCCGGACTTATTTGCGCGTAATGAACGCTTGGTTTGTCTGTTTGATACAGCATATGGCAAAGCGGCGGTGGTGATGGTTGGGGCGATGATTGTCGCTGGTATCGAAACGGTGGCAACTGGTAAAATTTCCCGCACTGATGATATTCAAGAAGCTGAGCACAATATGAGCTTTGAAAAAGGCGATGAGTTGGGTCGTTTTTATTTAGGCTCAACCGCAATTGTCATTCTACCAAAAGGCGCAAAAGCAGATTGGCAGGACAGCATGAAAGCCAATAGCGTGGTAAAAATGGGACAGTTATTGGGTGAAGCAAAAGCTCAGAAAGCTTAATTTGTAAGAAACTCATAATACTGAAAAGCCCAGTTAAACGTAGATAATGACGTTTGACTGGGCTTTTTAATGGCTGTTAGTTTGTACTACTTCGATTTTGTATTGCTTGTTTTTACTACTTTAGGCTACCTTGTCTAAAAGCCTTTATCAATATCGAAAGTGCTTATGGATAGGATAAGCAAATAGGATGTTTTCCTCCTGCGTACCACTTCCGATATTATGAATAATCAGCGGCGTACCATCAGCAGCTACTTTATCTGAGACGATACCGATATGCGGCAAGTTACTCTTTTGCAGCCGCCATGACACAACGTCTCCCGCTTGAAAACTGCTTTTATCAGTCGTAGATAACGTCTGTCCATGACGCGCAAAAAACGTTTCAAGATTGGGCACGCGTCGATGATCGATATTTTTGTCCGTTGACTTTAAGCCCCAAGTCTTTGGATAGGCGGACCAATTTCCTTTCATATCATGGTTGACCAACTGCTGCAAATCCACATTTTGCAAACGATAAGCACGGACAATCACATCGGTACAGACACCAGTCTCTATTGGTACATCACCACGCGGAAAGTCCAGCTTACGGTAAGTAGGATCATAACTCACCGTGACACCGATCTGTTTTTTAGCATCGTGCGCCAATTTATCGCCATCACTGATAGGAGCAAGCGCTTGCGCCATTTGCGCTAGTCCCAGCATGCTGACAAAGGCTAGCGATTTGCACCATGTTTTATAGTTCTTAAATAAGTGCATGGAACCTCTCTATTATTATTGACACTATTCAATATAAAGGTTTTAAACAGCGTCAAACATTGCGAGTCAGTAACAAGGTGACGCTATCAATTTACTTATCAACCAACCACCCTTGCTGGGTCGCGTATTCAATGTTTTGTGATAACCAATCATGGATGGGAGGAAAGCTGTCTTTGATAAATCCATGCGCGCCAGCCACTTGCGAGCGTGTAACACCAAGCTCAACCCACGTTTTGCCCTCAGTATTTAAATTAAGCAAAAATGGCAACAAACGATCAACCACTCTAAGTAGATCAGCCTCTTTGCTATTACCTGTCTCCTGCTCTTCCCAGATCTCACTTAAATCAACAATCCCGTTACCACGCTCGCGTTGTAATCGAGCAATACCCTCACGTTCTTCGAGGTGCGCATCACGACGGGTATCAGCATATAAAAAAGTATCGCCCGCATCAATCTCACCCAAATCATGCACCAATGCCATCTTAAGCAATTTTTCATGATTGACGTCCAACTCAAACAATTCAGCGATTGACCAGCATGCCATTGCTAAATGCCATGAGTGCTCAGCAGAGTTTTCCAAGCGAGTCGTCCCCGTCACATAGCTGCGCCGATTGACACGTTTTAGGGCATCAAGCTCTAATAAAAAATGCGTGACGTCATCTATCTTAATATTTGCGTCGCGCGTTGGATCGGTCAATGTTATAGGTATGTTTGAGGACATATTTCTCTCTGGTTAAATGCAATACAGCGCCTGTCTTATCAAACGCTGTTTTCACGAAAATAATTTACAATAATTGAAACAACAATAACGCTAAGAGTTTGTCATTCATTCTCAACCCTTTATTGCATCCACTACTTAATCAAATTGCTAATAGTCTTAAAAGCAGGGTCTTGGCTACTGCGGCATAATTCAAACAGAATGGATTCTACTGTCGTAATCACGCCGCCAGCGCGTCGAATACGGCGAATGGCTTGCTTTTTGTCATAAGGAAAGCGCGACCCAACGGCATCGCCAATAATAACTGGCTGCATCCCATTATCCAATAAATCCAGCGCCGTTTGCATGACGCAAACATGGGCTTCGACACCAAATAATAGGACAATACTGCGATTTTGCTGTGCTAGATAATGCCATGAGTCATTATTATCACAAGCGCTAAAGGTAACTTTTTCAAAGCTTTTGGCATTATCACCTTCTAATACTTCACGTATCTCAGGTAGCGTATCGCCCAAACCTTTTTTGTACTGCTCGTTGAGCATAATTGGGATGTTAAGGGCTTGTAGACCTTTGATCAAAGTGACTGTCTTTTTGACGATATTTTCATGGTCATAAATATGCGGCGTTAAGCGTTCTTGAACATCGATTATCATCGCTTGGGTATTTTCGCGAGCGATTCGATAGGTACGATCGGTAATCATAGTAGACATGGCACACTCCTTGTACGGCTGACTTTATTGTTAAAGGCTATGTTAGTTTTATCATTGATATTGTCTTTATTAGCCTTATGCTCATTTAGTCATAGTTTGCTGAGTGCGTCAATGGAGATAGTCTCTAATAATGATTAATAACAATTCATCACGTTTGATTAATACTGCTTAGCGTAGGTTTTTGATTATGAATAGCCAATAACTATATATTATGACGCCTAGCATTACGTAATAAAGACTGTTTTTGAGTCATGACCATGCCCACACCGAAAGCAACGCCAAAACATAAGGTTAAAAGATAATACACCATATAAATGAGCGTGTTTATAAATGCAAAGAACATGCTGGTTAAAGTAATGATTAATATCGCAGCGATAGTACCGCCGAATAGCTCTCGATATTTTTTATTAAAAACCTTAAAGGCCACCAACGGTATCGCGATACCAAACAAGCCAAATGTAGCACCCCAAACACCTGCCATATCCATATCAAAATATAGTACCCCTAAAACATTAGCGAAAATACCACATATAAAAAACGCAATCGCAAAACGTATAGGACCCAATACTTTTTCCAAAATATAACCTGTAGCAAACAGCATGCCCAGACTCATTACTAAATGCATAATTCCTGCATGTACAAAAAGTGCTGTGACCACCCGCCAATATTGACCAGCTTGCAGCGCGTCCATCGTCAACCCACCTACACTATTTACCTGTCTAGATAAAGGGTCAATGATATCCATACCCATGAATACGGTTAGTATAAATGTACCTATACAGGTCAGTATTAACACCAACGTTGCAGGTCGTTCTTTATTATTTTTAAACCAAACTACTAGGCTCTTTGATACATCACTTACTGGTGCTCGTTTTTTTACGGGCTTTTGTTTTTGTATATGTTTTCGCTTTTGTATATGTTTTTGCGTACTTTTCTTTTCTTGACTATCAAACTCTGCTGCGAGAACGAGCAACAAGCACAGCACCATACCAATAAAAAACGAACCAAATCCCCAAACAAAATCACGATCTAAGCTATCAGCAAGTAATCCTGTTTCTGGCTTCAATATCAAGGGTGGCAAATTAGATTGCCTATTAGCCGTAGAAATCGTGTGTAAGTAAGCATTTCTGCTATTTGATGATTTAAGTTTCTTAAAGTAGCTGATAGTAGAGAGGTCGTTGGCTTCGTACTTATGGTGCGAGTCGTTAATAAACGCTGAGTATTGACTGTCTTTAATACTTTGGTCTGCGCGATTATCGTATTTCGTGTGGTAGCTAGAACCTAGCCAAATATTATCAGCGGCTATAAATGGCGTCGCAATGTAATAATCAATATGCAATGTTGAGTCAAAATATCGTCCACTGACTACTTGTGTTTCTATATAAGAAACGCTCTCTAATTTGAGTGGCTCAAAATCATTTACTCTGAAATACTTTTGCTTTGGATAATGACGAATATCATTCAAGCTATTTACTTCAATGACCTCGTAAGCCGCTTTGGATAAATAGTTTTGGCTGAGAACGAGCGGTATCACTAATGCTAGAACCATCGTTATAAAAAAGTAGCCTGAACTACTGCGCTTAACCCACTTTAAGGTTAAAAGCTCATACCTCGGCCACATCCAAATACTAACGACTAAAACAGATAACAGAAAAGGAATACCAAAATCCCAATAGCCTTCCTTTAAAGGTAGAATATCTAGATAAATATCAAGCAACCAGCGTAAAGCCCCAAAAAGCAGAATGGTCAGGACACTAAGACCTAAATATGGCAAGAATACTTGCTTTAGTTTTATTATGATCGATTCTTTAGCGCTTAGGTTTTGTGTTCGCTTCTTTTTATCCCTTTTGCTTACTCTTTTTTTGTTTCTGCTTCTATTTTTATCTTTATACCTATACTGGCTTTGCTTATTATTATCCATGCCCTATCACCATTCATTTATAGTAAACCAAACTCTAATTTTGATAGCCTTTTTTACTCAACCAATAATGGTATGCTGGGGTTTAGCATAATTACTTATATTATTTTACTGTAGGCACAAAAAAGCGCCTCCAACATTAAGTTAGAGGCGCTCATCTTACAAGATATTAAAACATATTAATCAACAAATATTAGCTTAGCTGAAACTTAAACACGCTCAATAATAGTCGCGATACCTTGACCAAGACCGATACACATCGTCGCAAGCCCAATTTCAGTATCTGACTGCTCCATGGCGTTTAGCAAAGTAACCGTGATACGAGCACCTGAACACCCTAGTGGATGACCTAATGCAATCGCGCCACCATTAATGTTGACGATGTCTTGCTTGTCCGTCAAGTTTAAGGCTTTTAGTACTGATAAGCCCTGCGCTGCAAATGCTTCGTTTAGCTCAATAGTTTGCATATCATCCATGCTCATGCCAGCGCGCTTCAATGCTTTTTGCGTTGCAGGTACTGGACCATAGCCCATGATAGCAGCATCACAACCAGCAACCGCCATGCTACGAATACGCGCACGTGGCTTTAGACCTAGCTCTTTGGCTTTTTGCGCGCTCATGATTAGCATCCCTGATGCGCCATCAGATAATGCAGATGAGGTAGCAGCAGTCACGGTACCACCTACTGGATCAAAGGCTGGACGTAGCTTTTGCATTTGCTCCATCGTCGCATCAGGGCGAATCACTTCATCAACGGTACATAGTTGCAGGCGACCTGCTTCGTCATGACCTTCGATACCGATAATTTCATTATCAAAACGACCTTCAGTAGTCGCAGCCCATGCACGGCGATGCGACTCAAGACCAAAGGCATCTTGCTCTTCACGGGTGATGTTATTCATACGACCTAGCATTTCAGCGGTCAAGCCCATCATGTTTGAGGCTTTTGCATAGTGCTTTGATGCTTCAGGATTAAGGTCAACGCCATGCATCATGCCGACGTGACCCATATGCTCAACACCACCAATGATGAACACATCACCTTGGTTGGTCATGATTTGAGCCGCTGCAGTGTGAAGCGCCTGCATAGAAGAACCACACAGACGGTTGACTGTTTGGCCACCAGCAGTCTTTGGAATACCAGCTAGCAAGCCGATGTTACGACCGATGTTCAAACCTTGCTCTAGGGTCTGATTGACACAACCCCAGATGATGTCTTCGACGTCACGTGGGTCAAAGTCATTACGCTCAACCAATGCACGAACCAATTCAGCAGACACGCTATCAGCGCGGACATGGCGGAACATACCGTTTTTGGTTTTACCCATCGCTGAGCGTACGCCATCTACGATGACCACGTCTTTTGGACTTAAAATTGTCATACTATACTTCCTTTTCAATTTTTATTGTCAGTGTAGTCAGCCCATTTCAATGCTATTACTTCGTCAATCTCACTTGAAGTACAATACGTACCTCTGCGCTCGATTTCCTTGTACTAGCATTAAGTGAAGCCAACTATAATCGTACGTGTGCTATTAAAGATTTGTTATTAAAAAATAGTGCCATTAAATATAAATAGATTAATAGCTCTCACCCTCAAACAGCACACGTACGGCACTTCATCCTAGTAATGACTACCCATTACGCGGTGGCGTAAAAGGTCTCGCCTGCTGCTGCCATATCGCGAATCTTTTGCGGGGCTTCATAGGCTTTGCCAAGGTATGCGTATTTTTCACACAGCGCCAAGTAGTTATCTAGACCCATTTGGTCGATATAACGGCAAGGGCCACCGCGGAATGGTGGGAAACCAACGCCCATAATCATCGCCATATCGGCTTCAGATGGCGTGCTGACGATATTGTCTTCTAGGCAACGTACAGTCTCATTACAGAAAGCCAGCATGGTGCGGTCGATAATCGCTTGATCATCAAAGGTCTGCTTGTCGCTATCAGTAGTGGCTTTAAGTAGCTCATAAGTGGCTTCATCAGCGACTTTCTTTGGCTTGCCGCGTTTGTCCATCTCATATTTATAGAAACCAATGCCGTTTTTCTGACCTAGGCGTTTGTTTTCATATAAATGCTCGATAGCACCTTTATAATCAGGCTTCATGCGGTCAGGGAAACCTTCTGCCATCACTTCTGCGCCATGTACGCCAGTATCTAAACCAACGACGTCGATTAGGTAAGCAGGACCCATAGGCCAGCCGAATTTTTCCATGACTTTATCGACATGAGCAAAGTCAGCACCTTGCTTAAGGAGCAAGTCAAAGGCACCAAAGTATGGGAATAACACACGGTTTACCAAGAAACCTGGGCAGTCATTCACGACGACAGGCACTTTACCCATTTTTGTGGCCAAAGCAACGGTCGTTGAAATAGCTTCTTCAGAAGATTTTTCACCGCGAATAACTTCTACTAGCGGCATACGGTTTACTGGGTTAAAAAAATGCATACCAACGAAGTTTTCTGGACGCTCAAGTGCTTCCGCTAAGAAAGTAATAGAAATCGTTGAGGTGTTTGACGCTAGGATACAATCGTCTTTAACCAAGCCTTCGACTTCTTTTAGTACCGCACGCTTAACGTTTGGATTTTCTACGACGGCTTCGATAACGATGTCAGTCTCAGCAAAGTCACCATAGTTCAAAGTCGGACGGATACGGCTTAAGGTTTCACCCATTTTTGCTGGGGTCATCTTGCCACGTTCAACCATTTTGCCAAGTAGCTTGCTGGCTTCGCCCATACCAAGGTCTAATTGCTCAGACTTGATGTCTTTCATGATGATTGGCAAGCCTTTGCTGGCTGCCTGATAAGCGATACCGCCGCCCATGATACCCGCGCCAAGTACGGCCGCTTCATTGATTTCATGTGCTTTTTTGCTGTGCTGCTTAGCTAATTTTTTGACCAACTGATCGTTTAAGAACAGGCCAACCAAGCTTTCTGCTTGTGGCGTTTTAGCCGCTTTTGCGAAGTAAGTTGCTTCCACTTCGATTGCTTTATCACGTGGCAGATTTACATGCTTTTCAATTGCTTCAATAGCGATTGCTGGCGCTGGGTACTGCTTAGGATTGGCTTTGGCAAAAATCATACCTTTTGCGCTGTTAAATGCCATCGCTTGCTCAAGCTGGTTTAGCTTAACAGGCGCAAGCTTCTCTTCACGCTTCGCTTGCCAATCAAGCTCACCTGAGATACATTTTTTGACCAAATCAATCGCTGCATCTTGTAAATCATCGGCAGGAACAGTCGCATCCACCAAGCCAAGTTTTAACGCATCAAGTGCTTTCTTTGGTGTACCAGTAGCAATCAATTCAAGCGCATTGTCGATACCAATGATACGCGTACTACGAACCGTACCACCAAAACCTGGGAAGATACCCAATTGGGTTTCTGGAAGACCGATGATGGCTTTGTCGCTCATGACGCGGTATTCACAAACCAAGGTCATCTCACAACCACCGCCAAGCGCTGCGCCATTGATAGCGGCTACTTTTGGAAACGGCAAATCTTCAAAACGGTTAAAGGCGTCGTTGATGTTAACAACCCAATCTTTGATTTCGCTTTCTGGCTTTTTAAAAGAGCCGACGAATTCTGTGATATCAGCACCAGCGATAAACACGCCTTTGCTTGATGTCACGATAAGACCCTTTACGTTATCCGCTTTTTCTAAAGCAGTAACCGCTTCACCAAATTGCTTATTGGTTTCAGTATCAAACTTGTTCACGCTCTCATTTTCGGCGTTGTACTGCATGTTGGCGATGCCATCCTCTAGCATTGTCACCGTGATGCGATTTCCTTGGTATACCATTTGAAACTCCTTGCTATATAACGAAAGCTACGTTTTAAAATTAAAAGTTTTAAAATTAAAGGTCATAGCCAGTTATTGTTAGAAAAATGGGTAATAGCACCGCTAATCTGTACTTTTATCGCAATTATCACAAGCAACGTCGTCGTGATGTTGCTTGTGATATCGCTTTAATAAAAACCAGCCAGATTAAACAGTGCAGATATCTTTATTATCCAGCGCTTATGCTTGTACATTTATAGCTATGTACTGATGTTCTATATACTTATATTATATTACTACCGTTGTCGCTATTGATTGAGACTTGGTCTGGTAGTCGTTTTTCGATTAAATAATGGTGTAAAACATCACTGATTAATCGCCATACTAATTTCACGCCAATTAGTGTAGGGGATTATGCCCCCGACTGTCACAAGCTAATACCATACTCGCAAGTCACTCTTAAATCGACAGCAGCCCTTTACCTGATTAGCAATCTGCCTTAAGTGATTGTTTGTATAGTGCAATTAGCGCGTGAAAAGCAAACACTTAACGCGACCTCTTATCAAAACATATT
Source organism: Psychrobacter sp. TWR1-1-1 (assembly GCF_049895865.1). Classification (NCBI taxonomy): domain Bacteria; kingdom Pseudomonadati; phylum Pseudomonadota; class Gammaproteobacteria; order Moraxellales; family Moraxellaceae; genus Psychrobacter; species Psychrobacter sp. TWR1-1-1. The sequence continues at coordinate 206,818 of NZ_JAFCTE010000005.1, forward strand.
CAGCCACTAAGTTACATCACCAATACGTAACAACGGCCGTTTATCGTCTTTCAGTGGTTCAAACCGTTTTTTAACCTTAAAGCGTAAAAAATGATTCATGGATGCGACGTGTGGCAGAAGGAATATAATCTATCATGCTACACTAACGATATTTTTACTATTCACCTGATAGATGGTTGGATTATGACTGTTTCTTTTACGCCAAACCTTGCAGATGCTAGCTTTATGCCTTTTAATAATACCAAGCAGTTTCATCACGATGTGCGCGTGCAACTTAGCCAAGATATCGACGTATTATTCGCTTATGCTGAGCTGCCAAGCCCATTGCTTGATGCCTGCCGTTATGTGATGACAGGTACTGGTAAATTGGTGCGTCCGTTATTGGTTGCTAGCGCCTTTGCTAGTACTAATGCTCATAATGACACTGATAATGAAAAAATTATCGATGGCGATTATGACTTAGAAACTCTGTTAGAAAGCGATTCAGATTATGATATGTGTCGACGCGCTGCGTTGGCAGTGGAATTGCTGCATACTTATTCGTTAGTACATGATGATTTGCCTTGTATGGATGATGACGAGCTGCGCCGTGGTCAGCCAACCGCGCATATCGTCTTTGAAGAATCTACCGCACTGCTAGCAGGTGACGTATTACAGACGTTAGCTTTTGAAGTATTGACTGCTGAGCTGCCAACCTTCGCGCCTTTTGATTCAGCAATCGCAAGCCAGCTATTTGCTATATTTGCCCCGCGTGCCAGACATATGGTATCCGGTCAAATGCTTGATCTCAATGCCGAAGCCACTACTGGCATTTCACAAAGCGATTTAGAAGCTATACACCGTGATAAAACCGGTGCCTTAATTGAAGCAGCAATGCTAATGGGCGGTATCTGTGCTGGTGCGACGGCTCCGCAGCGCATGGCATTGCAAGAATGTGCGCAGCATATTGGTCTCGCCTTTCAGGTTCAGGACGATATTTTGGATGTCACCACCTCTACCGATACGCTTGGCAAACCTGCGGGCAGTGATGAAAAATTAGATAAATCTACCTATGTGAAATTGATGGGTGTCGATAATGCCACTAGCTACGCGCAATCGCTATTTGACGATGGACGCGCGGCACTTACTCGTGAACTGAGTGGTAATACAGAGAATGATGCGCTGATGGCACTAATCGAATGGCTTTGGGCGCGTAAGAAATAGCCAATAATTAAATAGGCGTGTAAAAACAGCCTTATATACAACACGCTAAATCTTTTAATCAGCAAAAATAGCAAAGGGTGGTCAAAATGGATAGTGTCCCTACTCCGCGTATTTATCTTGGTACTGGCGGCTATAGCGATACCGACTTACTCGGCACACTGTATCCAACTGGCACCAAAAAGACGGACTTCTTACGTGAGTACGCCAAACAATACGGTGCAGTAGAAATCAATAGCACCTTCTATGCGCCCATCGGACAAAAAGCCTTTGCAGGTATGGTCAATAAAGCCTACACCGAAGCAAATAGTGAATTAAAATTTGCTGTCAAACTCCATCAAGACTTTACTCATGCACGTAAAGGTACTGCCGAACACGCGCAAGCATTCCTTACTGCGCTCACGCCACTTATCGAAGCCAATGCTCTAGCACCACTATTATTACAGTTCCCGCACGGCTTTGATCGTACTCGCGAACACCGCTTATATCTGGCTAACCTCGTGAGTTGGTTTAAGGATTATCCATTAGCCGTCGAGTTTCGTCATAATGGCTGGCACACCCCGCAAGTGGTCGATAGCTTCGTCAAACAAGAGCTGATTTGGTGTAGCGTTGATTATCCCAAAGTCAGCGGTCTACCGCCGTCACGGCTGATATTCACTGAGCGTACTGGCTACCTGCGTATGCATGGTAATAATCTAAACTGGTGGGATGCGATGAGCGCTGCCGACCGTCATGATTATCGTTATAGCGAAGGTGAAATGCAGGATTGGGCGCAAGCGATTGCCAATCAGCGTCAGCATTTTGATACGCTCTATATATTCTTTCAAAACACTGTCAATTCGCATGCGTATTATAATATTGCGATGTTAAGAGAAGCGTTGGATAAGTTTGGGTTTGAGGTGTTGTAGGAATAGTTTTGATATATTCTAACGTGGAAATTAAATAAAAAGCTTAATAGGCTTATCATCCTTAAAGGAGATTTAATTGCAAGCTTCACTATTCGCAGCAAAACTAGAAAAAGCTTGGAATACTGAATCTAGTAAATCTAATTTTTCTGAAATTCAACAGTTTAGGGCTTTAATGAGAAGCTTTCATTCTATAGGTAGTTCTTTCAAAGTTGAAGAGTTTCATGGAATGAAACATCAAGTTATTTTTAATGGTCAAGGTAGCTGGGGGGCGTGCACCTGCTAGGTGTGAAATATCAGATTTATTAATTATCTCATATAAAAATAACCCTAAATTTCAAGCTCGTGCGACGCTATTACAAGCGAAGAAATCAAATGATAAACACTTAAATTTATGTAATGGTTTTCCTAACTCAATTCCCTATACCGATTTCAAAGCTAATCTTGAACAATGGGATTTATTATCTCGACGGCCACATGTAATTCCATACACACCTTTTGCTTGTCACCCTGAGATTTTAAGTGGAGCAATATTACCTTCGATTGGTTCGTTAGGCGTATTCTATAAGATTTCTAGCAAGAACTACGGTTTTTTTTATATGTCAGCAGATGCTGCTGAACCATTAAGTTCTCCTAAGCATAAATATGCAAAACTAAAAACCAAAACATTAAAATCTTCAAGGAGGATTAATGGATATGCTGAATGTACGTATGCGTGCTGCTTGTTTACTTTTGCGAAGGCTCTATACAATTTAGAAGTAGGAACTCCTATCGAACCGGAAAATACCGTAAGCGGAGAAGACGTAAACTACAGAAATATATTTAGAGGCTGGTTACGTACAGTATTGTACAGTCATTTAGAAATCACAAATAACGAATCATTGTTAGCAATGGATTTAATTAATCAGTTAGAATCAAGCTATGATGGCGAATTAATGTCAGAACCACCTTCATTATTGCTAATAAATTGTGATTAATTCAAACTATTAAAATAGCAATACACATAAACAATATTAATCCATTCAACCAAAAAAAAGGACGCCTCTCAGCGTCCTTTTTTTATTAACCAAAACCTTAAGTCTTAAAGATTACTCTTCAACACCAGCATCTTGACCTTTGTATTTAGCATTTGCGTAGTCCCAGTTCACTAGCTTGTCTAGGAACGTGTCGACATAATCAGGACGACGGTTACGATAATCGATATAGTACGCATGTTCCCATACATCACAAGTCAATACCGCGATTTGGTCATGTGCAAGTGGCGTGTCAGCGTTAGCCGTTTTGGCGATAGACAATTTGCCACCGACTTTATCAGCGACTAGCCATGCCCAACCTGAGCCGAACTGAGTCAATGCTGCGTTTTTGAACTCTTCACGGAACTTATCATAGCTACCGAAGTCTTCTTCGATTTTAGCTTTTAGATCGCCAGTAGGTTCGCCGCCACCATTGGTGGGCGTCATGCAGTTCCAATAGAACGTGTGGTTCCATACTTGGGCTGCTTGGTTAAACATACCTTGTTTGCTGTCATCTTTAGCAGTTGCTACGATGATTTCTGGCAATGTTTTGTCTTCTAGACCAGAACCTGGTAGCAATTCGTTGAGCTTAGTCACGTAGGCATTGTGATGCTTGTCGTGATGGTATTCTAGCGTCTCGGCACTGATATGTGGCTCTAGTGCGTCTTTTGCATATGGTAGCTCTGGTAAAGTAATGTTTGACATAGTTATTTTATCCTTGCTGTTTTTAGCCGTCATTTGATAAAAACTCATTATAGAAACTGAATTTTACGCTATTTTTACATGATAAAAAACACGATAAAATGGCGGACTAAATTGGCTGAGTTTATTGTTTAAAATGAATGTTATTGCTTAATACCGTTTATTGTTTAACACAGTATCACGTATTATTATGAATCCAAAATTAACTTACTTTCGTTACAGTTTGCTCAAAAGCCAAGTACTTGACTTTATAAGCATTTATTAACTTAATATTCACAAGCCATAAGATATCATTCACTGTAGCTTGGCGGCTATTATAGCAACAGTGGCGACAAATATCAGTTACCAAATGTTATGGATAACACTGTTAGTATAGCCTTTGGTTGTCTATAGACTAAGCGCAGAATGCCTTGCCATGCCAATCGTACTAGGGCACTTAGCTGACTGATAAACTGATGAAACTGGTATTAAGAGACAGCTATAATTTAAAAACTGATCATACTTTCAATAATCATACGTTCACTAACCATATTCTTAATAATGACATAACGGAATAACCCTATGAGCACCACGAATACCTCACGATCCTCTACCCAATCGACCCCTGATAATCAATGGGTGCTCGCCAGTAATAATAAAGGCAAACTGGCTGAGTTTAAAAGGCTGTTTGCCGAGGCAGATTTGGATGTGACAATCATCCCGCAAGGACAGCTTGATATCGAAGATGCAGTTGAGGATGGTTTAAGTTTTGTAGAAAACGCTATTATCAAAGCGCGACATGCCAGCCGTATCAGCGGACTGCCTGCGATTGCTGATGATTCAGGACTATGTGTGCCAGTATTAGGTAACGCACCGGGGATTTACTCCGCTCGCTATGCTGGTGAACATGGCAATGATGGCAAAAACAACGCCAAGCTCATCGCTGACTTGCAGCCTATCCGTGATGCGCAAGCTAACGAGCCTATTAAAGGGTTATTTGTTTGCGTACTGGCGATGGTGCGCCATGCTGATGATCCTCTACCGATTATCGCGCAAGGTCTATGGCAAGGTGAGATTTTAGAGACAGCGCATGGTGATGGCGGTTTTGGTTATGATCCGCTGTTTTGGTTGCCAGAGTTACAAGCTAGCGCCGCGAGCTTAAGTGCTGCTGATAAAAATAGCATTAGCCATCGGGGCCAAGCGATTCAGCAATTATTGGCGCAGTTACCGTTGTAGATAACCCCTAAAAGCTATAGTCGATTCAATTTATTCCTTTAGCTATTAATGCTGATACAAGAAAGTCTAGTGCAGAGGTACAAATCGTACTCTAAGCGAGATTGACGATGTAGCATATTCAAAGGGGATGGACGATAAAGAGATAATTTTTACTTTAATAAACAGATAGATTATACTGTTCTACTTTTAAAATTTTGTTGAAAGCCGTTATTTGTCTGTATAATTCACCAAAAAGCGTTATTATTCGGTGCATTAACGGTTTATGATTGATATCTGATAGCGCCTATTACTAAGATACCCGTTTCACATTTTAGTATCAGTCAGCGCCAGTGGTGACCAAAGGCGATTGCTCAAGGTACTGACTTTGACATTGCGCGCTATCGCTATCCCCTATTTATTCCAACGGCAACCCATGGTACACGCCCGTAATTTGAGGCACGGTTTGTCTATTACCATTTAACCCTAAGTACTATTTAATCAAACGTACTATTTAATCCTAAAGGTGTAATTAACATGGCTACAGATTTACAAGTCACAACCAACAAGTTATCTAATAAAGAAACCCAATTGACAGTTAAAGTACCTGTCGAAAAAATTCAAAACAAAGTCGAAGGTCGTATTCGCCAAGTTGCGAAAACTGCCAAGATTGACGGTTTCCGTAAGGGTAACGTCCCTATGTCACACATCCGCTCTCAGTACGGTGCTGGCATTCAACAAGAAGTCATCAACGATGTGATCCGTGATACCGTTTTTGAAGCGATCAAATCTGAAGACATCCGCGCGGTTGGCATGCCTAACATCGACGACGTAAAACTTGAAGATGATTTCTTGGTTTATCAAGCCACTGTTGAAATCTTCCCAGAAGTAGACGTACAAGGTATCGATGAGATCGAAGTTGAGCGTCACACGGCTAAAGTAAGCGAAGAAGACGTCGACACTATGATCGAAAACCTTCAAAAGCAACGTGAAGAATTCGTTGAGAAAAAAGGTAAAGCGGACAAAGGCAATCAAGTAACTTTTGACTTTGAAGGCTCTATCGATGGCGAAAAATTCGAAGGCGGTTCTGCTGAAGACTTTAAACTGGTTATCGGTAGCAACCAGATGATTCCTGGTTTTGAAGCGGGTATCAAAGGCATGAAAGCTGGCGAAGAGAAAGTTATCGACGTGACTTTCCCAGAAGATTACCAAGCTGAAAACTTAGCGGGTAAAGAAGCTCAGTTCAAAATCAATGTCAAATTGGTTGAAAAATCTAAGCTACCTGAAATCAACGAAGAGTTCCTTGAGCTATTCGGCGTGAAAGAAGGCGGCGTTGAGAAGTTGAAAGAAGACGTTCGCAAAAACATGGAACGCGAAATCAAAAACGCGGCTCGTAGCCAAGTTAAGCAAGCGACTTTTGACGCATTGCTAGAAAAGAACGAGTTTGACGTACCAAACGCCATGCTAGAGCAAGAAATCGAGCGTCAACGCAACATGATGATGCAACGTTTTTCTCAGCAGTTCGGTGCCAATGCTGATAGCTTCGATAAAGACATGCTACCAAATGAGCTATTTGAAGAGCAAGCGCTACGTGCTGCCCGTCTTGGCATCATCGTTGCTCGCGTTATCGATACCAAAGGCTTAGAAGTCGATCAAGAACGCGTTGAAACCTTCATCAAAGAAGCGGCTGAAAACTACGAAGATCCAAGTGAAGTAATCGAATACTACACCAATGACAAGCAGCAGCGCGCTAACATTGAGTCTGTGGTATTAGAAGACCAAGTAGTTGATTATTTAATTGAGCAAGGTAAAGTAACTGACAAAGAAGTTAGCTACCAAGACCTATTAGCTGCACAGCAACAACAGCAGCAAGGCATGTAATTTAGTGAGATAACTTAGCAATTTGCCATTCAATGGCAAATTGCTAATCTCAATCTAAACACGCTCTAACATAATGCTCTAACGCAATGCTCTAACATATGTGTTAGGGCATTTTTATTGGGGATTTATATGCTATCTTTATGGACAGTTTATCACCAAGCCCCTTGATAAATGGTTACAGACGCCTTATTAATAGTGAGTCAATCATTTTATTAATAGCACTCATGTTATAAATAGAAAATTATTTTTCACATGAAAAAGTTACTATTGCCTCAATAAAAAAGTTACCATTAGCTCAATTATTTTTAGCGATATCTGGCGCTTATTATTTCAGCCAGCGAATATTATTAAAAAGCGGCAACATCTAGCATGATGAGCAGCCATACAAGCGTAGCCGCTCGCTAGCTTCAATCCCTTTATTTTATGTACTTATAAACAGGACATCTTTATGACAGATTATGATCGCATCACTGCCAACCCACATTTTGATATGCTGATGAGTGCGCACAATGACGCACAAGGCATGCAATATACCCAAAGCGCCCCTCAAGCTGCGCATGCAGCATTAGTGCCAATGGTCGTTGAACAATCCTCTCGCGGTGAACGCTCGTTTGATATTTTCTCTCGTCTATTGCGTGAGCGCGTTATCTTTTTGACCGGTCAAGTCGAAGACCATATGGCCAATCTAATCGTCGCACAGTTGCTATTTTTAGAAGCAGAAAACCCAGACAAAGACATTCATTTGTATATCAATTCACCAGGCGGCTCAGTGAGTGCAGGCTTGGCAATCTTTGATACCATGAACTTCATCAAACCTGAAGTGTCAACCATCTGTATGGGCGGTGCTTATAGCATGGGCTCGTTCTTGCTCGCGGCTGGTCAAAAAGGCAAACGTTACTCTCTTGCCAATGCTCGTGTCATGATTCATCAGCCTTCAGGCGGCGCGCAAGGTCAAGCAACCGATATCGAAATTAATGCGCGTGAAATTCTAAAAACGCGTGCCCGTTTAAATGAGATTTTGGCAGAACGTACTGGTCAACCATTAGAGAAAATTGAAAAAGACGTTGAGCGTGACTTTTGGTTAGATGCGAAAGAAGCCAAAGAATACGGTCTGGTTGATGAAGTATTAGAGCGCCGCCCTACTTCTTTATAATTACCGCATAAGAGCAAAAGCTTTGATGGGCATCAAAAGCCTGAGCGTTATACGTTTTGGCTTTGATGTAAAAATCAAAATATTTGTAAGTTTTAAATTTTAGGAGCGCCTTTTATGGCAGAAGATAACACCCCGCATTGCTCGTTTTGCGGCAAAGCCAAAAGCGATGTACAGCAGCTGATTGCCGCTGACGATGCCAATATCTGTAATGAATGTATTGAGCTATGTACCGATTTAATCGCTGACAGCGCCGAAGATGGCGATGATGACAGCGACATTGATACGTCTTGGGTCAATAAAAAGCTACCAACGCCAAAAGAGCTGCGTGCTAAGCTTGACGAATACGTCATTGGACAAGACGCTGCTAAAAAAGCACTAGCCGTTGCCGTCTATAACCATTATAAGCGCCTAAAAGTTAGCCAAACCTTAGCCAATGACAGCAAGAAAGCGAAGATTGGCGCTGACGATGCCATGGTTGAATTGGCTAAGAGCAATATCTTGCTGATTGGCCCAACGGGTTCTGGTAAGACCTTACTGGCGCAAACCTTGGCGCGTTTACTGGATGTGCCTTTTGCGATGGCCGATGCGACGACCTTGACCGAGGCCGGTTATGTCGGCGAAGATGTCGAAAATATCGTGCAAAAACTTTTGCAAGCATCAGATTATGACGTGAGCAAAGCGGAACAAGGCATCATCTATATCGATGAGATTGATAAAATCAGTAAGAAAGGCGACAACCCGTCTATCACCCGTGATGTGTCAGGCGAAGGCGTACAGCAAGCGTTGCTAAAGCTTATCGAAGGTACGGTTGCTGCCATTCCGCCGCACGGTGGGCGCAAACATCCACAGCAAGAGCTGATCCAAGTTGATACGAGTAACATCTTAATCATCGTCGGCGGGGCGTTTGCCGGTCTTGATGCGGTTATTCAGCAGCGTACAGAAAAAGGCGGTATTGGCTTTAATGCGGATGTCAGCTCAAAAGATGATAGCAAACGCAGTTCAGAATTACTGCAACAAGTAGAGCCTGAAGATTTGATCAAATTTGGTCTCATTCCTGAGCTCATCGGTCGTCTTCCTGTTCTCGCTGCGCTCACAGAGCTGGACGAGGACGCATTGGTTCAGATATTGACAGAACCAAAAAATGCCTTGGTTAAGCAATATAAGTATCTATTCGATATGGAAGGCGCTGACATTAGCTTTACCAAAGAAGCGCTCGATGCGATTGCCAAAAAAGCCATGGCGCGTAAGACTGGTGCTCGCGGACTGCGCTCTATCGTTGAAAATGCGCTCCTTGAGACTATGTACGAGTTGCCTTCTATGAAGAATGCCAAGACTGTCATCGTCGACGAGCAAGTGATTAATGAAGGTAAAACACCTGAAATCATCTTTTCTACCGACGACTCAGAGCAAATAGCGATAGATGCTTAGCGGTTGTTATCAGCTTTATTAAAACTGTCATTGAAATAAAGGCGTCTAGCATACCTTATGCTAGACGTTTTTTTATGGCTGCTCACTTATGATCCTTTTATGACAGCCAATGTATGGATAAAGTGACAGCGGCGTCTATCAATCGTTCATAGCTAAAACCACAAAGCATGCTAAGGTAAATGTGCTACCAACACCTATCACTGATGAAACAAAGGACTGTTTATCATGCTTAACAATGTCACTTCTATCGCAACCTCATTACGTCAACACTTGCCTTTTCATACCACGACAGACCAAGATATTACCCCTTATTATCATAATCATGTCGCGGCTATTACGGGGGCTGGCTCTGGTATGGGGCGCGAGTTGGCTATTCATTTAGCAAAGATGGGCTGCCACGTGGCGCTCTCCGATATCAACGCGGCGCAACTGGCACAGACCAAAGAATTGCTCGTCGGTTATGACATCAAAGCGACTATAACAGTACTTGATGTCTCAGACAATAAAGCCGTGGAAGCGTGGGCAGATAGCGTCATGACAGACCATGGCAAAGTGAACTTCATCTTTAATAATGCAGGCGTGGCGCTATATTCGACCGTAGAAGGCAGTAGCATTAGCGAGCTTGAATGGGTGATGGACATCAATTTTTGGGGTGTGGTCTATGGCACTAAAGCATTTTTACCGTTAATCAAAAGCAGTGTCAAACAAAGCGAATCGACGAATGGCAGCAAAAAAAACAGATCGCGCCAATTTAACGAGCATGGTCACATCATTAATATCTCAAGCCTGTTTGGCTTAACCGCGCAGCCATCACAATCTGCGTATAACGCCAGTAAATTTGCTGTACGCGGCTTTACCGAAAGCTTACGTCAAGAGCTAGATATTCAGCGCTGCGGTGTGTCAGCGACCTGCATTCATCCCGGCGGAATTAAAACCAATATTGCCAATAGTGCCCGTGGCAATGATAGTATCAATGATATTGGCATGCGTACTGGCCCCAAAGCCATTAAGAGCTTTAATAAATTCCTGAAATTTGATGCAAGCCATGCCGCTTTGATTATTTTGCAGGCTGCCGCGACCAATCAACCGCGCTGTCTGATTGGCAATGATGCCAAAATAATCGACGCGGTACAGCGTGTCTTTCCAGCGACATACAGTCAAATATTGAACGATGTCCATACGCTCTCTCGTAAGCTCAAACCACGCCGCCATAAAAAACCAAGCACACCAAAATAATATATTCTAAGAGTATTTGCCCACAAAAAAGCGCTTAAATATTGATAATATTTAAGCGCTTTTTTGATCGATAGAATTTCAATACTGTCTTTCAATATCGTTCTTCATACGGTATGAAATTAATTCATATCACTCTAAAGCCAAAACACTTTATCTATTTATATACTTTAAGTATTTAATATTTGGTACAATTATGTTTCTAGCAACTTACAGATTGATGACTCATTCAGATTTTTTGCACAAAAATTAAGATTACTTCTGTCATTTTGACAGCTAAATTATCATAAAAATATATTATTACATATTATTTTTGATAATAAGGATATTCCAATGAAAATACTTTTAAGGGTCAAACCCTCTTCCTCCGTTTTACTGGCTGCTATCTTTGCTATTGGTGCAGTTAGCCTGTCAGGCTGTAGTGAATCAGATACTAAGGCTGTCGACCGTGTCGAAGAAGCTGAAGCATTAGCCCGTGTTAAGTCACTTGAGGCACGTGCCGCAGAAATTAAAGACGAGATGGCTGCAAATCCAAGCGCCAAACTGACCGTTAGCATGCCAGATGAATCCACTATTCCAGATGATGAGTTTGGCGCAGCAGTACGTCGCGGCTTACAAATCGCCAATCATACTTATAAAGAGATGCCTGACAATGTCGGCAACCAGTTGAACTGTACCAGCTGTCACTTGGGTAACGGCTCAGAGGCTTACGCAGCGCCTTGGAATGGCATGCCGGGCATTTATCCTATTTATCGGTCACGTGCTGGTCGCGTTAATTCAATACAAGAGCGCATCAATGGCTGTTTTGAACGCTCAATGAATGGCAAAGCACTTGACCTAGGTTCAGATGATATGAATGCGATGGTGTCTTATATGAGCTGGCTATCACAGGGCTTGCCTTATGGCGTCTCGCCTGAAGGTCGCGGTTTTGTTAAGGTAGACAAAACTTTAGAGCCAAATACGGACAATGGCAAAAAGCTGTTTGCTGAAAAATGTAGCGTTTGCCATGGTGAAAATGGCGAAGGTCAATATAATGACGATGGCACTTATATCTATCCAGCAGTAGCTGGAGACAAGTCCTTCAACGATGGTGCAGGTATGGCGCGAACTTATACAGCAGCGGCCTTTATCAAAGGCAAAATGCCCTTTGGTCAAGGTAACTCGCTTAGTGACCAAGAAGCGGTCGATATTGCCGCTTACTTTACCCATCTGCCGCGACCTATCAAAGCCAACAAAGACAAAGACTGGCCCAATGGTGATGCCCCTAAAGATGTACGCCGCTAGTTTTAAGCACCTTTAAAAATTACCATAAAAAAGCCCAGTTATTTAATAGCTGGGCTTTTTTATTATGGACAGTTAGGACGATTTGCGTCCTTTATCTCTAATTTAAGGCAATTTCATATCACCATCAACCAGCCAGCCCACGCGGCGCATCACATGAGCGACCACCCCTGCAATTAGGGCAGGTAATACAAACATCAACAAAATAATCGCTGTCCATAACTGAGTACTACTCATGATTTCTTGTGACGCTTCAATCACTCCAAATACGCCGACCAATCCGGCGGTACCCATACCCGCACCCGTTGCTGTACATGCCAGTCCAAAACCTACTGTCGCAATAGGACCAACGATGGCGCTGGCAATCACAGCAGGCAACAACACCAGCGGTTTTTTTAATACATTAGGAATCTGTAGCATACTGGTGCCCAGACCTTGAGATATTACGCCACTGACGCCGTTGTCTTTAAAGCTTGCAACGGCAAAACCAATCATGTGTGCCGCACAGCCTACCACTGCTGCCCCGCCTGCTACGCCACCAAGCCCAATTGCGATACAAATAGCAGCGCTGGACGTTGGCAATGTCAATAAAATACCCACCACCACTGCAATCACAATACCCATTAACAGAGGCTGTAACTCAGTGGCCGCTTGAATACCTTGACCAATGGCAGCGACCGCAGCGACGATAGGTGGATTCAATAGGGCGCAAACTGCTAATGCTACCGCGCATACCAATAAAGGAACCAATAGAATATCGAGCTTGGTTTTGCCAGCGACCCAAGTACCAGCACGATAAGCAAATACCGAGGTCAAATACGCCCCTATCGGATTGCCCGGTAAGGCGGCAAAGGTCGCAGGTCCGCCTACTTGGGGCGTAAATAACGTCCCTGCCATTAATGCTTCAGAGTGTGCGCCAAGCATACCCGCCACCAAGCAGCTGAGCATGACGAGCGTCGGTGCTTTAAGGTAATAGGCGATACCTACTCCGATACCCGCACCCATTAGTACTGAGGCAAGCTTGCCCACCGCAACCAATGCGGGCAAATCTAACCAGCCACCGATTTGCGAGATGATTAGACCAGCAATCAATGTGACAAATAGCCCTAAAGCCATACCAGTAAACGCATCAATAAAATACTTTTGGAAAAATGCTTTAATAAAGCCAGTAAGCGGTGTTGCTAAATGAGAGACTGTCATAGCCATGCTCTTTATAAAATTTTTGATGAAAGGTAATAAACCAACAGAAAAATAACTTTGCTAAAAATCAGAGATAAAAAAAACGTCATTGCGACGCTTTTTTTATTATTCATAAAGAACTATAACTGTCATTAAACAGCGCAACTTAACGACGCTGTTCAACAATAATGGAGTCAATACCGTTATTCTGTAGGCGCTGCTGAGCAGTGGTTACTGCTTGGCGGTTATTCATCGGGCGAGAAATAACTTGATAGATTGGCATACCATTACCCGTCGTATTCTTGACCACGCGAGCGTCTACACCTGCCATCAACACTTGAGCACGGCGGCGATCTGCTTCATCCGCATCACCGAAGCTGTTGATCTGCAAAATGTAAGTTGCCGCAGGTTTTGCAGCCTGAACGCTAGCAGTACCTGAGCCTGCATTATTGGTGGACGTATTATTGCTACTAGCAGGCGTCGATCCATCATAGGTCGCGTCTTCTTCAACGATCACAATGTCATCGCCGCTATTACTGGTAGCAGCGCTATTACCACGACTGGGCGCAATCACTGTGTTTTCAGAGATACCAAAGTTACCAGTATCATCATTGCGACTGGCTGAACCATCTTCAGGTTGAGTCACCACTACATCAGGCTCAAAGGCACTGATATCCCCTATGCGATCATTGCCTGTCTCAGCAATATCTTCATCAGGAATAGTCGCCATCTCCTGATTGGGCAAAATATCATAGAACTCATAATCACCATTATCAGTATCAGTGTCGACACGTGGCTGTACCTGACGATCAGGATCATTACCAGCGGTGCTGTCAGAGGGACTGAAATCAAATAATGGTGACAAGTATATAAATACCCCTATCATAAGGGTCAATACAGCCCCAACAAACATCCACAATAAGCCTGATACGCTACTTGTTTTGCGTTTTTCAGTCGCACCTTTAGGTTTTTTGGCTAGCATGGATCTGGTTCTCCCTACTGAATCTAACTATCATCAAATTATGGCTGGCAGTCATCTATACTCATACTACATGTTAGAAAGTTACTATATAATAGAAAAAAACTACATGCTAGATGGTGCCGACAACCCTAACAAACTAAGACCATTGACCAATACTTGACGTACGGCTTTAGACAAACGCAAACGGGCTTGCATCAATTCCATCTCATCCAAGCTTGGTGTCTCACCTGAGGTCAAACTCACTGGCAAAATGCGATTGCTGTCATACCAACCATGAAATAGCGCTGCCAACTCTTTAAGATAGTTGGTCAAGACATGTGGCTCATAACCCGTCGCGGCGCGTAATAATGTCGCTGGATATCCTGCTAATAATTTAATCAGCTCGTCTTCGTTTGGTGCGCTAAGTAAGTTTTGATGTTCTAAACCAATCGCATCGTCTACCACAAGACCACTGTTTTGTAGCTTTTCTAATACTCGGCAAACACGAGCATGCGCGTATTGAATGTAATACACTTGATTGTCTTTGCTTTGTGATTTAGCCAGCGCCAAATCAAAATCAATGTGCACTTCAGGCTTACGGGCGACATAATAAAAACGCGCGGCGTCGTTACCAACTTCGGCACGTAAATCACGCAGGGTGACAAATTGACCTGAACGCGAGGACATTTGCACTTTTTCACTGCCACGCCATAGTGCAACAAATTGCACAAGCACCACATCTAAACGCTCAGCATCAATACCAAGCGCCAATAAAGCGGCTTTTACGCGTGGCACATAACCATGGTGATCGGCACCCCAAACATTGACCACTTTATCAAAACCGCGATCAAATTTATTTTTGTGATACGCAATATCAGAGGCAAAATAAGTAGATTGACCATTGGCACGGCGCACAACACGGTCTTTTTCATCACCAAAATCGGTTGATTTAAACCAAATATTACCGTCTTTTTCGTATAGATAGCCTTTTTCATCTAAGGTTTGCAAGACTGGCTCAATATCGCTATCAATAGACCGTTCGCTAAACCAGCACTCGTAGCGCACACCAAAGTCATTTAAGTCATCTTTGATATCGGCTAAAATACTGCTCAATGCCGCATTTAAAAACAGCTCATAACCTTCACCAAGCAAGGCTTTACTGTTGGCAATCAAGCCATCAATATGCGCTTCTTTGTCACCTGATAGCAGTGTTTTTTCGCCGTCCGCATTAATCTCAAACTCAGCATCTGCTGGCACATCTTTGGCGATTGCTGCAAAGCTATGAACGTAATGATCACCGTGTTGCGCTTTTAACGTTTGGGCGATGTCACTGACATAATCACCTTGATAGCCATTGACTGGGAAGATTATTTCCTCACCGTTGGTTTCCAGATAACGCAAATAGGTACTGGTCGCCAAGATATCCATCTGCCGACCCGCATCGTTGACATAATACTCACGCGTGACGTCATAACCAATCGCTTCCAGCAAGTTTGCCACGCTCATACCGAACGCTGCACCGCGACCATGCCCAACGTGCAAACTTGACGTTGGATTGGCAGAGACAAACTCAACCTGAATTTTTTGCCCGTCAAACTGATCGCTTAAACCAAAGCGATCTTGCAAGGCAAAGATATCATCTAATACCGCAAACTTGGCTTCCGCATTTAAGAACACGTTAATAAAGCCTGGACCTGCGATTTCTACTTGGCGAATGTCTTGGTTTTCAGGCAGCGCATTGACGATTTTTTCGGCAAGCTGTCGTGGATTGACCTTAGCAGCTTTGGCCGCTGTCAGCGCAATATTACTGGCAAAATCACCATGGCTTAAGTCTTTAGTACGGGTGATTTGGCTATTATTTTGCCAATCGCTTGGTAACGTGCCATCTGCTTGTAGGGTTTGAATCGCATCGTTAAATAGTGATGCAAGTGTATCAATTTGGGCTTGTGACATAAGGATTTGAACTCAGTTAAATAAACAACAAAAACGGTATAAAATGTGGCGAATGCGAGCAGCCAATAACTGCCTATTATAATAGCGACCGACATTGCAGGGGATAAAATAATACAAAAAAGATAAGTAACCTGTAAATATAACAATCTTTGCCCTGCATTGCACTATGTGCACCAAAATTAGCACTAAAATCTTACGGTTATGACAGTTAACACTGATAATTTAGGTGACTAGGTCGTGTCCTCATTGTAAAAATGGTGATAAAAAGGAGATAAATTGCCGCTAAACAAGGAAAGTAATGCAAATAATATCGAGATATTGATAAGCTATTTGACGATGTTTGGCAAAATTTAGCCATTTTTAGCCCATTTAGAGGTTAATCGATTTAATTGAAGACACGTCCTAACAGACGCGTTGCCTGTGCTTTAATTCACGATAAGTCAGATTAAAATATTTTAAATAGATCAGCATTTAGCGCTGTTACCGATCAGTCAGCCCTGCAAATTGTAGCGTTACTGTTGTCTCCTACTTAGCAGCAGTTTATACCTGCTCGCTTCCGCGTTATAATAACGGTTTGTATTGCTGCCTGCTTTTTTCTGACTTATTTTATGGATTACTGCTTATATCATGAATGGTGATACTTCATTTTGAAGGCAATTATTATTAAAAGATCCATAAAATAATAGAAATAAATAAAGACGGCGTTACTACTTTATAGGATTATGCCATGTTTGCTATTGCTGCCAGTACAGTTACCAGTTGGGGATTGTATGTTTTACTACCCATATTCATCGCCTTCTTATTTTTTATTATGTGGGATATCTCTAAAGAATCTCAAGCTGGGCGCGCGGGCACATTTTGGATTTTCTTAGCACTAGGCGCAGGGTTTGTGGGCTTCTTACTCAAGCTATTGTTGGAAGTCGCTTTTAAAAGGTGGTTGATATAATTTTTATATAATTAAGCCGTGTCTTCACTGTCAATGATAGGTAATAAATAACTCGCCTATCACTGTAAATAGACGGTTAAATAATCAATTAAAAAATGCATGGCTCATGACGGCTTCACTTTATAGTGTGTCAATCATTCCTATCAGAATATCACTCACTGAGCCTTGCTATCATTTTTTACGACTTCACTCACGTAAGTTGGTAAATCCCACGCACCACCGGCAAAGCCTCGGCACATTCCTGAGCTGGAATCTCCCGATTTGGCAAATGTTTGACCATTCCAAACCCATATCGCATGATTCCAGCAATCACCAACCCCTCGATCTTTATGCACAGCCCAAATCTCGCCATCAGAATAGTCATTGCCTGCCGTAGTGATCAGTTTTGGCTTGCTTGGTTTGTCATGATTAATAAGCCAATAACCCGAACTCTCATTATATGCGCCTTGCCAGCACAGATGGCTAGCAAGCGTATGGGTGGCATCTACGGGTGTAAACGTCCAATCCAGTCTATCAGAACCATACTCTTGCATTCGTTGGTACACTTCGGTTTTTGGATTAATCAGCTCACAGTCTCCCATATCATCTTCAGAGCCTATAAGCTCCTTGGCATCAATATCGATCCACTTGTTTATATTGACCTGAAAGTACGCCTGTTTTGATGCAGATAGTGTCTTATTTTCTTTTTCTGAATACGAGAATGCCTTTTTGATGATTGGCTTTGGCTTAGCGGATTTCGGTATTTGCTTACTTGTGTGGTTTTGACTTACCAATGCTATTGGCGTGCCCACTCTGCCTTGTACCTCATCAAGTTTTAGCAGCACGGCACTCATACCTTTGTCGCTAATAGACCAATTTTTACCACCCGCTCTTATCTCTATCTTAGTATTTTGACGCGAATGACTCAGAAGTTGCTGAGTTTGCTTGGTGGTTAAATCATAGGCGTAACCGTCCGCATCTGCCTGTATCTCGCCATAGTTCTTACCATTTAACCAAAGCTCAGCCTCGGTATTATTCTGCTTTGGAACCTCTGGTAAAAACTGTACTGTGGCACTTGGTAAAGAAACTTTAGGTAATACTGTGAGCAATATTGAGGCAGAAGTATCTAACTGATCCTCCTCTGCATAACCTGCTGCGCGACAAGTCAATGTATTATCACAAACCACTTGCCAATCATCCTGCACAAAGCCCCACCCTTCAAATGGCGTACCATAGGCAGCATGAGCTGATATGGACGTCAATGGCAGCAAGCCCATCATAGCGCTGAGCAAAATCGTTAATTTTTTCACTGTCCATATTCCCTATGAGTGATACAGTACGCACGCGCTACTTTTTGGCAATCAAAGTCGCACGCATCGGCGCAGGATAGCCTTCAAGCGTTTTGCTAGAATCATTAGGATCTAAGAAGTCGGCTAGCGAATGATAAGTCATCCATTCTGTTTTGCGCTGCTCATCGATAGAAGTCGTTGCCACATCGATACAACGTACGTCTGAGAATCCTGCTTTTTCTAGCCAGCCTATCAATGCCGCGACTGATGGTAAAAAATACACGTTATTCATCTGGGCATAGCGGTCATGGGGCACCAGTACGGTATTGGCATCACCTTCGATAACCAAGGTTTCAAGCACCAATTCACCGCCTTTGACCAACTGCCCTTTAAGCTGTTGTAAATGCTCAAACGGCGATTGGCGATGATAGAGCACCCCCATGCTAAATACAGTATCAAACAGCTGACTGTGCTCGGGCAATGCTTCAAGTGGTACGGGGATATAATGCGTTTTATAGCTATCAGCAGCCCCGACAAAATGACGAATCGCCATAAACTGATGATAAAACAAGCAAGACGGATCAATGATAATGACCGTATCCGCGCCAGCGCCAGCCATACGCCAGCCGTGATAGCCAGAGCCACCGCCTACATCTAATACGCGACGACCTTTTAAATTACCCAAATGCGGTGCGACTCGTTGCCACTTCCAATCACTGTGCCATTCGGTATCAATCAATATTGGCGCGGCTTGTTGGTCTTCATTCTGACCACTATCAATTTGAGTTTCGAGCTGACCACCAATTTGAAAAGGCCCTTTGCGCCAAGGCATCAGCTGTTTTAATAATGCCATTGTTTGTTTGCGCTGAGACTCACTAAGATTTGCCTCAATCGTCAGGACATCACTGTTTAGATCGACATTATTGACGGTTAATGTTGGCAAGCGTGCTACCGAGGCTTGATAAGCAGGTGCATGCGCGTAGTTGGCTTTGTCCTTGATATCATTTAACCATGTTGGCAAGCGCGTCAGCCATTCATAAACACTCGGCTGTTGCTGGGCTAACTCAAACAAGGTTAAATATAATGCGCGTTCGGCGTGGGTGATAGTGTTGTTAAGCATAGAAGCAGGTTACCGTATTGATCAAAAAACAACTGTGTTAAAAATAAGGATTATTTAAACGCCACAATAGAGACGAAGTTTAAAAACTGAAACCACGTGAGATGACGCTCGAATCCAACATCACTCAGGCGCGCATGATGCTCGTCTAAGGTATCAGTAATTAATACGTTTTCTAACGCATTACGTTTGCCGCTGATTTCCATCTCGCTATAACCATTGGCACGCTTGAAGTCGTAATAACGCTCAACCAACCATGCATCATATTGCTCATCAAAAGCATGGGTTTTTTCAGTTAATACCAGTATCCCGCCTTCACTTAACGCTGCATAAATTTTCTCTAATACTGCGACTCTATCGGCAGCGGGCAAAAACTGTAAGGTTAAGTTCAAAATCACCATATCGCACGGCTCAAGCTCGACATCGCGAATATCAGCGGTAATCACTTCGATGTCATGCTCAGGATAATTTTCACTCAGTAGCGTGGTCGCTTCGGTCTTCATCGCTGGTGAGATATCAATCGCCTTAATCTGCAAATCTTGCGGCTCAAACTCACCCGCCAACGTCATGCTTGCTGCGCCAAGTGAACAGCCCAAATCATACACTCGACTGACGCGCTGACCATTATCGCTCTGTTGACGATACTTACAATGGCGTCGGGCAAATATGGGTAACATCGCTAGCACCTGACCATAACCGGGCACACTGCGACGAATCATATCAGGGAAACAAGCCACCACTTGCTCATCAAAGGAGAAGCGAGCCGCTTTATCGAGTGGCGTGGTAAACGGTTTGTCAAATAGGGTGTCGTGTTTAACAATAGCAGGCTTAGATTGACTCATGGTGCGACTCATTTTGTGATGATAGAACTTAAATTAGGAAATAATTGATGGTCTTGCTTGTCATTATTAGCTGAAAGCGGCACGACGTAGCAAAAGCCCATTATAACATTACTGTTTGTTACTTATCGCGGTCAGATGCCCTGCTAAGCTAAATACGTATTGCTAAGTAAAAAACACTTGGCTCGCATTTTATATTTATAAAAATAGGAAAGATTATGCAAACCATTATTTTGGGTGGCGGCTGTTTTTGGTGCACTGAATCGGTATTTTTATCCGTAAAAGGTGTGCAATCTGTCGTCTCAGGCTACATGGGCGGTGACGCTGTTTCTGCCAACTACGAAGCGGTCTGTAGTGGCAATACAGGGCACGTTGAAGTCATCAAAATCGAGTTTGATGACTCTATCGTCCCGTTAGAAGTGATACTTGATGTTTTCTTTGCCACCCATGATCCCACCACAATGGATCGTCAAGGCAATGACGTCGGCAGCCAGTACCGCAGCGTGGTTTTTTATACCGAAGAAAATCAGAAACCAACGATTGACCGCACTATCAACAAACTGCGCGATATGGGCGTCAATGTGGTCACTGAAGTACATCCAGCTGTTGAGTTTTATCAAGCAGAAGAGACCCATCAGGATTTCTTTAATAAGAATCCAGGACAAGGGTATTGTAACTTTGCCATACCGCCAAAGCTTGCCAAATTGCGTAAAGAGTTTAGTCAATATATGGTGAGCTAAACGACAAAATGAAGATAATTTTTATTTAGAATAAAAAAACATCTTGGTATTTCATTATAGCCAAACGCTTATTGTATTAGCGTTTGGCTTTTTAACATCTTTAGCATTCTCACTCAAACAGTTATGATAGAAACAACTCAAATATAACCCTCAACGAATAAAGGCGAAGGTATGAACGCTGAATTTTGGCACAGCCGCTGGCAAGAGAAACGCATTGGCTTTAATCAGTCTGCGGTGAATCCATTATTAATGAGGTGCTTTGAGCAGTTAAACGTGCCAGCTGGTAGCCGTGTCTTTGTTCCTCTTTGCGGTAAATCGATTGATATGGCTTGGCTGGCAGCGCAAGGCTACGACGTTGTAGGCGTTGAATTGGTGGAAACAGCGGTACAAGCATTTTTTGCTGAGCAGAATATCTCCCCTACTGTGCACCAGCATACAGACAATCCAGCCATTAAATACTATCAAGGTCAGTTGTCAGGACAAACCATTACCTTATGGGTTGCTGATATTTTTGCACTGTTATCTGAGGATATCGGATCTGTAAAGGCGGTGTATGATAAAGCCGCATTGATTGCGCTGCCAGAAAATATGCGTACGAAGTATAGCGAGCATATATGTAAAATAAGTGGTCATGCACCACAATTTATCATCACTCTCACTTATGACCAAAGCAAAAAAGCGGGACCGCCGTTCTCTATCAGTAGCGAGAAAATACAGCAATATTATGGCGATAACTATCATATCAGCGAACTGACGAGTGAACCTACTTCTATAGGATCGGCACCTGAGCTAACAGTCTCGGAGCATGTTTGGCTATTGAAATAAGTGGTTAATAAATGAAATGAGTCGTTAATAAGCCCGTTTGCGTAGCGATTAATCAGTACTAAATTATGATGGAGAAATTGAATGAAAATATTCGTTGGGCTGATAAGTTTAATCTCTATTTTGCTAGTCACGCTCGCAGGTCCGCTGTACAAGTTTGGCTTAGTCGATTTAGCGA
The DNA here is from genome assembly GCF_049895865.1 of Psychrobacter sp. TWR1-1-1. Classification (NCBI taxonomy): domain Bacteria; kingdom Pseudomonadati; phylum Pseudomonadota; class Gammaproteobacteria; order Moraxellales; family Moraxellaceae; genus Psychrobacter; species Psychrobacter sp. TWR1-1-1. The sequence continues at coordinate 228,808 of NZ_JAFCTE010000005.1, forward strand.
CTGCGTTTGCAGGGTTTAAGTTTGGTGTATTTGCTGGTATCGCAGCATTGGTACTATTAGGCATACAGCTTTTATTTAAACGAGACACGGCTAGCCTTGGTAGCGTATTAACATCAGCAGCGCTTGCTATCATTGCCATTGCTATTCCACTAAGCATGATGAATACCGCCAAAAACGTACCGCCCATTCACGATATTTCAACCGACCTAGTGAATCCACCTGAATTTGTGGCCATTGCCCCACTGCGCGCTAATGCACCAAACCCAGTTGAGTATGCAGGTGTAGAGACTGCAACGCAGCAGCGCGCCGCCTACCCTGAATTACAAACATTGCGCTATAGCCAGTCAAAATCTCAGTTGATTGAGGCAACCAAACAAGCCATCGATAATTTAGGTTGGGAGCTTGTCAATATCGATGCTGACAAAGGTGTCATTGAAGCGACCGATACGACTGCTTGGTTCGGTTTTAAAGATGATGTCGTCGTGCGTATTACGGATAACAGTAGTGAACGTCTAGTAGATATTCGTAGCAAGTCACGGGTTGGTGGGAGCGATTTGGGCAAAAATGCGGTGCGTATTCATAAGTTGATTGAAGAGTTGGATGGGGTTTTGGGGGAGTAGTTGGGTGCAGCTTAACCTCAAACTTGGTTTGAGGCTTTAGAAATACTTGGAATAGTCGATCTTATTTGAATAAGATTATTTTTAATATCTATTACAGTTTTAAGATAATTCTGATATCTTCCAAATACTAGTGGCAAGGTTTGCTAGCTTTTTCTGACGGCTGTCAATGCTATTTAAATTCCATTTAGTATAATTTTTCGGTAAATTTTGAGTCATAGTTAGACTACTTCTAGAATAAATCATTAATTTTTCTTGATATGACTTATTGGATGCCTCACGATTATTACTAGTTTCCAGCAGAGTCATATTACCTAATCGATAAGTCATCGAGTCAATCTTAGTATCGTCAATATCCTCCCAAGAGTCATCGGGATTCTCAGGTAAGATATGTTCGATATTAAATTTATCATCATTTTCATCTCTACCAACTCCACTAACATTTTTTTCAATTTCACATAGAATGTGACGAACAATTTTTTTATTGCGATTGTCTGTAGTTTTTAGTTGCTTGGCCGCAAATGCACTTTTAAAAACCTCATCTTTTGGATAGATTTCATCTAACGCTTTAATTACTAAGCTTGCAGAGCTTAACTCTTTGCATTCAATTCTTACTGCTATTTTGTTGTAAAATCGCTCTTGTTCATTAGGTGGATTATTGCAAATTACATTATAACGGAATGACAATATGCTTATCGCACGTACGATTGATAAAAATCCTTTTCTATCACTTTCAAAAAAATTTTCATAGCTTGCAAGTAGTACCGAGAAAGGTTGTTTAACCCTGTACATACTTAATTGTTTCAAATACTTTGATTCTTCCGACCATCGAACATCTTGTATATCCTTTAAGGCAGTATAAGCGTCAGCCGACAACTCAATTTCTTTAACCAGCTTAAACGCGTCCTCTTTACTTTTAATATGTTTACGAATCGTTTTGAATAAATCTGTTTTGCGTATGAGTTTATGTCTACTATTCCAATAGACTCTTAAGAATTCAGGAAAACTCTCGTTTCCTAATAACGTAACAATGCTTTCCCACCGCTCTTCTAAGTGTTTTATTTGAGTATCATGCAATTCGTCAGCACTAGCTAAAGAGAATAAATAATTTTTTAATAGGTCAGTAGAAGAAAGACGAACACCTCGCGCGTTGAGCGTCTCAAATACTTTAAAAGCATTGAGCTCATCGTTCACAGTAATAACTGTGAAAAACAATTTATCTACTAAATCATCTAGAAACTGTGCAAAATTCTGACCACTAGAAGTTTCCATCCCAAACTTCTGCTTAATTTTATTTTTAAACCAATCAAAAGCTTTACGAATTCTATGTTCAGAAGCATGTAATCCACGTTGTGGCAGCTTATCCAGTGTGATTAAGTGATTACGATAATACTTATCATTGTGCCTGTTCAGCTTTAGGATTGGTGTTTCAATCAGAGTAACTGGGTCAGTATAGCCAATATAGTCATTTTTCAACTGATGTAAACGTTGGCCATTGCGGTCAGCGTCAACACTATTACTTACCATATCTTTTAAAAAACTTAGACCTGCTAGTATTAGAATACTAAGTGTTGTTAATCGCTGCTGACCATCGATAATATCAAACTGTTTATTATTTGTAGTTTGCAGTACCAAATACCCCATATAATGTGCAGATTCAGCATCTTCGATAAATAGTGCTTCTATATCTTGCCATAGCTCTTCCCACTCTAGGTCTGACCATGAGTAATCACGCTGAAAAGGAGGTACGCTATAACGTAAACCATTACCTAATAACTGACGAAAAGTGCTATTTGTCGTATTGAAATTCATTGTCATAGTTTTTCCTAAAAGGATTAAGTGATTAATTCAGTATTTTGAAAAGTAACATTATTTATGGTTGTAGGTTTTGTAACTCTATTAATAGTATAACAACGCTAGGATAAATAATATGACCTGTTAATGTGAGTAAACAACTTTAGTTGAAGCAGTCATTTCACTTAAACCCTCTCCTAACCTCACGCCACCGTCAATTTATAGTAACAGCTTACTTCGATACCTTTTCTTTACCAATGAGATTGGTTACTCTAAGTCCATACTGCACCAATCCGCTTTGCTTTCTCTTTTAATAACTATTTCAACGTTTATAGGATATTTTCATGCGTTTGACTCCAGTTTCTACTTTATCATTACTTAGCCTTGCTGTTGGGCTGAGTTTTGCTAGCACTGCTCAAGCAGCCAAACCACCAGCACCAAACTTATCTAATGCCGAGTTTCAACGATGCTTAGACGGTTTGAAAAACTCTAGCAAATTTCGCGGCGTCGATAGCTCTACTTTTAATAACTATCGCCCTAGCCAGCCGGATCCTAGCGTGATTCAGTCATTGAATTATCAGCCAGAGTTTCAAAAAGACGTTTGGGATTATTTATCTTCACTGGTCGATAAAGAGCGTGTAGAAGATGGCATCCGTGCCAAGCGTCAATGGGCGGATACGCTACGTCAAATTGAATCACGCTATGGCGTCAAAGCCGAGCACGTACTAGGTGTATGGGGCGTTGAGTCAAATTTTGGGCAGACATTGGGCAAAAAACCTTTGTTTGAGTCTTTAGCGACGCTGTCTTGTTTTGATCGCCGTCAGAGCTATTTCCAAGGTGAATACGCTAATGCGCTAAAAATCGTCCAAAACGGTGATATCGCGCCAAGTGATATGACCGGCTCATGGGCAGGCGCTTTTGGGCAAACGCAATTTATGCCAAGTACCTTTTTAGAGCTGGCAGTCGATTTTGATGGCGATGGTCGCCGTGATTTGGTCAATAGTGTGCCTGACGCGCTAGCCTCTACCGCCAACTTCTTAGATAAGCGTGGCTATCGTACGGGCGAGCCTTGGGGTTACGAAGTCAAGCTGCCCAGTGGATTTTGGGCAGCGTCTGACCGTAAAAACAAGAAGTCTATTAGCCACTGGCGCAATCAAGGTATCACGCTCGCCAATGGCAGTCCATTGCCTAACGATTTGAGCAGCGCAGGACTATTATTACCCGCTGGCAAAGATGGTCCTGCTTTCTTGGTCGGTAAAAACTTTGATACGTTTTACTCTTATAATGCGTCAGAAAATTATGCATTGGCAATCGCCCATTTATCAGACTTAATCACTAAAGAGGACAGCAGCAAAACTGACTTTGTCACGGCGTGGCCTACCGATGACCCTGGTATCAGTCGCCAGCAAGCCAAAGATATCCAGCAGGCGTTATTGAACGCGGGTTACGATATTGGTGGTGTTGATGGCATTATTGGCGACAATACCCGTATCGCGATTCAGCAATACCAATCTAGTCGTGGTATCTTGCCAGCGGATGGCCGCGCAGGACAGAAATTCTACCGTGCAATCATTGGAGATGCTGGAAACACAGCCTCGAAAAGCACGCAATACGGCAATCAATACGGACAGCCGTCGAATAGCCAGCCTTTAAACCCTGCCTCTGCTGATCGCATGGGACAGCTGATTCAGCAGCAAACGAGTACTCCTAATACTTACTCGACGCAGCCTTCTGTACAATCACCTACCTCTGGTAACACACGCTATCGCCGTGTCATTGGTAGCGACGGTGTGGTGAAGCTCGTTCGTGTTGACGAAGGTTCTTAGTATTCCGCGGATGTATCTTAGGTTAAACACATACTATACTAAGCACGCCCTAGATTAAGCACATAAAAAAAGCCACGTTAATAATAACGTGGCTTTTTTCATAAGGTTCATTCTTTATTTTTTAGTCAATTTTTAACTTAAACGATCGGTGGTGGGTTCGGTTTACCATTGTCACCATCCCAGTTCTCACGTGCTTTTTCATCTAGATCAGCAGGCGTCTTTGGCTCCCACTTGCCATTTTCTTTCCAAGTAGCATCACCCCAATCAGCATCTTCTTCTTTTCTGTCCAAGTCTTTGTAAGCTTGGCTAGGGTCGATACCGCGACGTTTCATGTCCGCTACTTGCTCTTCTAGTGTATGAAACTGCTCGGCAGCATGCATAGATTCTTCTAAGCCATCAAGCTCTTTTTTTAATGCATCGTTTTTAGCGTTACTCATCAGGTGCTCTCCTTAGTCAGTATTATTATGCGATTTATATACATTCGACTTATATGTATACAATATATACGTCAGTAATTTTAATATAAATAATGTATTTATTATCAATCTCTGATTAGTCTCAATATTACCAGTCTTAAATGGATTCACAACCGTTGACGCGTATGCTTTGTATTACAAAACGTAGTCACAGCCACACGTGTGCTATTTGCAGCAGATAGGTTATGACTACTTTTAAATGAGGAAGGCAGAAATATCATTAGTGCAAAGTGCGAATCATTGGGAGTTATGATGGACTTCGTTCAAGAGATTTTTTGCATGAAAGGTCAACTTCCAAAGTTCTTGCGAGACGCGAGTGCCATAGGTTGTGAGCTGTATCCAGTTTGCACCCACTAGCTGACGTTGTAGCTGGTTCAAATCATCTTGAGAAATTTGGCAGCGCGAGACGGCATGGACATTCGGCATCTCTTTTTTGATGTCTTGCTCAGCTTTTGACGCTATCAAGCGATTCACAGCATTTTGCAAGCCATAGCTCGAAAAGGTCGCTGGTATTTTCATCAAGGCGATCAATATCTCTTGCCATGTTAAGGTCAAGGGTCTGGTAACATCGGTTAGGTTGCCACCTGCATAAGCTTGAGCACTATATTGAATATCAAAAGCTTCTAACAATATAATAGGCTTACTCACATCATCAGAGACGAATTCATCAGCAGGTGGGCTATTTTCCTTTAGCGTTTTGTCAGTAGACAATAGATCTGCAAACCGTTCCGCCACGGTTTGCTTGCTAAATTTAATCATTTCCTCATTAGCTCTCAGCCATCCACCAACGACCTGATGATTGGTCACTGCGTTATAGTAAGCTTGTACAAGTAATGGCTCAATATCCGTTTCTGTATCATAATAATATATCGTATTGTCCTGCCGAGTTACCGACTTAATAAATTCTTGCAGTTGACGACTGATACTCGCATCTGGATGATGATTTTTGATTAAGATGAGTAACGGTTTGAGCTTGGCTTTGGCATTCAAATAGCTCAAATGCATTTGGCTAACGCCATTCCTTTGCACGGTGCCATAACTGTCTCCAATGAGCATCAGTGCATAATCGCAGGAGTCAATACATTGTCGACCATATAGCGATGCTTTTGGCAATTGGCTCGACACATCATAGGTCAAGAAAGCCCGCGACTGAAAAAATATCGCCAAGCTGTCCAAGACCAACAATTGATCATTGTCAGCGCATATGATGTGAATATGATAGCGACGGTTTGGCACAATCACCTCTAAGCTTAGGTCATGACATAGAATAATATGATATAAAATAGAGCACAAATATCTTGTGTTGCACAGCCTAGCATAATCTTATAAAAATAAGCTCAATTTATTTTTAATATATCAATATTATGGTTATGGGTTTGATATAAACACCTTTAGCTGCGCCTATTCAGAACAGTATTGCAAGATGGCGTCTTTGCCAAGCAAACGCGCTATTAAAGTACCCAGTTTATCATCGAACTTAGTCGCATAAAAAATCAATGGCGGTCGAATGACAACTTTTGTTTTGTCAGTTGTTTCTAAACAATGATCATCTGGGGTATTGTCAACCAATGCAGACAGCTGGTTTGCAGCCAATAGCTGCTTAACTCGCTCAGCAATGGCTTGTCCAGAATCAACGACCTGCATCGCCAATTGCTGCTGAGCAATCTCATCTAACAAAAACGTTTTGAAAAATGGATAGTGCGTACAGCCTAGTACCAATTGATCAACGCCATCATGAGCAAATAATGTGAGCTGCTGGCGTAATCTTAAAGCAGTATCATCCTGCTCTGGCATTCCCGCCTCTACCCAAGGTACCAATTGCGGATCAAAATATTTGGTCACTACCGTATTGTTGGGTTTAGCAAAGTGATCGATGACCTCATTAAGCAATGTGCCATTCAAGGTAGCTTTAGTCGCTAAAACGACCACGCGACCAGTTTTGCTCGCCGATATGGCGGGCTTTAGCGCCGGGACTAATCCGACGATAGGCAGCTGCGGATAACGCCGTCTGGCTGTTTCCAAAGCATAAGCTGAGGCGCTATTACAAGCAATAACAATGAGCTTGCAGCCCTGCTCATACAACCAATCAACGGCTGTTAAAGTCAACGCTTCAATATCGGCGCTATCACGATTACCATAAGGCACATTTAAGGTGTCTGCATAATAGACATAACGCTCAGCAGGCAACTGCTGTGCCAAATGTAGATAAACTGACAGTCCACCGACACCAGAGTCAAACAATCCGATTGGCGCATTGCGCTTTTTATTATTTATAACTGTGCCGATATTCGTTTTATGGATGTCAGCTTTAGCATTAGTTGCACTATCGACATGCTCAACATGTTTACCATCAAGGCTATCTAAGCGCATTTTCACCCTATTTAAGCTATTACTTGCAGCAATATCCATCACTACTCTACTGCCATTTTTATATACATATCGTCATCTTTATGCTGTTTGCTGTTTGCTGTTTGCTGTTTGCTGTTTGCTGTTTGCTGTTTGCTGTTTGCTGTTTTGCATACTACAGTAATTATCTGGTGATTTATCGCTATAGTCGGTTCAATATAATTTGGATACAATGAGGGCAAGCAAAAGTACTACAAATAGTAGACTAAGCGAACCTGATACCGTATCTGATTTATATGGGATTGACTATATCTAAACCGTAAATTATTTGACGGACACATAGTTTTGAGCCCTTGCGTTAACTGTCTGGCATCGACAGCTCATAGGATTTTCCGCCACTTTGTAATGTCAGTATCGTCTCACCATTTTGCTCTGTCAATTCGCCAATTTCGGTCAAATGATAAAAAGTATTACGCCCAATAAGTGCGTCCAAACCATTTCTAACGGGCATATAAGGACGTACCTGCATATCCATTGCTGCCTGCTGATCAATCGTATCATTGTCTGTAGGATTATACGCCTTTAATGTGATGGTGTGCTCATCATCTAAACGCACCACATCGCCAGTCGTCGTGGTAAATTCTAGCCAACGATTGTTGCCTTCGTTGACGATACCGACGTCATTGATTAATAAAGGGGCATCTTCAACTTGGATACGGATTTTCTGTACTGGCGTCTTCAAAAAATATTCAATGATGCCATTATTGTCTTCTTTCCATAAAATAGTCGCAAATAAGCTCACCAATGACTCTCTGGTCATTTGCCCGCCTTCATGCCACCACTCGCCATTTGCCTTTATGACCAGATCCATATCGGCCACATCTTTTGGGTGCCATTTATCCAATGGTGGGATGGCACGTCCTTCACGTTTGCCTACGGTAGACTTTAGATACTGACTGAGAGAATCCATATTATTTAGCTCAGATGGCACGTCTTTTGGCGGTTTAGCTGCCAATTCATCATTTTGAATTATGTCTTCATTATTGTTATTCATCTTATAATCCTTTACTTAGCATTCAAAGTTTGGCAAATCTATTATTACTATAAATTTTAGTTTCGGGTATGATGAAAACATATCATCTTAGCACCCTCATTAGTTCAATCTTACCTTAACATCGATACTCATAAATGCGTATCGTGTTTGTAGGACTTTTCTTTTATAATGAGTAACGATTTTTTATTGAAATGGTCAAGTGGGTGTTGTGTTAATGACACATTTTACGTGATGTGTTGATATCCTTAGATACATGGATCTCGACAGTAACATGGTCAATTGATGTCGCAAAGACAGTTTTATCGGGCAGCCATATGTCTGAGTAATGTTAGCGCCGCAAGTCTATTATTCAATTGTTAAGCTAATGATGCCCTGAGATAAGCCACTAAAAGTTTAGGAGTAGGTATGCAAGAGCAAGACAATCAAAAGCCAGTCATTGATAGTGACACTGTGAATACTGACCCATCAGTAGCGACAGAGACGGCAAATCTAGATAAAGCAGAGTCAGCCGTTGTGACCCAAGAAGTGCCAGCTGAAACAGTCGCTATCGACAAAGCGCCAGAGCCAGTAGTAGAAGCTGTCGCGGCAGAGCCTGAGATTGAACGTGAGTCTATGGAATTTGACGTTATCATCGTCGGTGGTGGACCTGCTGGGCTATCTGCTGCTATCCGCCTGCGTCAGCTCGCTATCGCTGCTGGTAATGATGAGTTTATGGTTTGTGTGGTCGAAAAAGGTTCTGAGTTTGGTGCGCATACCTTATCAGGTGCTGTCATCGAACCGCGCGCTTTGAACGAGCTGATACCAGACTGGAAAGAAAAAGGCGCGCCGCTTAATGTGCCAGCGACCGAAGATCGCTTTTATTATCTAAACTCAGCCACGCGCTCTACTAGAGTACCTGACTCGTTGATTCCAGGGCCGATGCACAACAATGGCAACTATATTGTCTCATTGGGCAATGTGGTGCGCTGGTTGGCGGTACAAGCTGAAGAGCTTGAAGTCATGATGTTCCCAGGCTTCCCTGCAGATGATATTTTATATAACGACGACGGTTCTGTACGTGGTGTCTTAACGGGCGATATGGGTGTGGCTGCCAATGGCGAAGCCAAGCCTAGCTTTGAGCCAGGTTATGAGTTACTTGCTAAATACACTATTTTTGCCGAAGGCAGCCGTGGTCATTTAGGTAAGCGCTTAATCAGCCGTTTTGATCTTGATAAAGACTCAGATCCTCAGCATTATGGTATCGGTCTAAAAGAGCTGTGGGACGTAGCCCCTGAGAAACACGAGCAAGGCGTGGTCATGCACGGTCTTGGTTGGCCCTTGACCGAAACAGGCTCTACTGGTGGCTGGTGGTTGTACTTCGATGAAAACAACCAAGTAAGTTTTGGTCTTGTCGCTGACCTGTCTTACCACAACCCATATATGTCGCCATTCGATGAGATGCAGCGCCTAAAAACCCATCCCGTCATCAAAAACGTATTGGAAGGCGGTAAGCGCATCTCTTATGGCGCACGTGCTTTAACCAAAGGTGGCCTAAACTCTCTACCGAAATTCACTTTCCCAGGTGGTGTATTGGTCGGTGATGATGCTGGATTCTTGAACCCTGCTAAAATCAAAGGCACACACACATCGATGAAGTCAGGCATGCTAGCCGCCGAAGCCATCTTTGAGGCACTACAAGCTGATCGTCAGCATGATGAAGTCGTTGCTTATACCACCATGTATAAAGAGTCATGGTTGTATCAAGACAACTATGAGTCACGCAACTTCTCGCCTGCAATACATCGCATGGGTCTGTTTATGGGCGGTGCTTTTACCTTTATCGAGCACAACTTATTAAAAGGTAAAATGCCGCTTACCTTACATGACAGCCTGCCAGATTATGATCAGTTAGAGCGTGCCAATCATGCTTTTCAGCCAACCTACCTCAAGCCTGATGGCAAACTGGTATTTGACAAGCTGTCATCGGTATTTATCTCTAATACTAATCATGCAGAAGACCAGCCAGTACATTTGAAACTGACTGATCCAACGGTACCTGTTTCAATTAACTTACCGTTATATGCTGAGCCTGCCCGTTTATACTGCCCAGCTGGGGTATATGAAGTGGTAAAAGATGCCGAAGGAGCTAAGTTTGTGATCAATGCGCAAAACTGTGTGCATTGTAAAACTTGTGATATCAAAGATCCTTCACAGAATATCACTTGGGTAACGCCAGAAGGTGGCGGTGGCCCTAACTATCCTAATATGTAAATATAAACAATGTTAGAACTAATCACTAATACTAAAAACCGCCCTTATGAATTCATAAGGGCGGTTTTTTTAACTTCGACACATGAGACAAGTTTATCTTTAATCAGGTGAGATTAATCCGTCCATGCATCACGATTGGCTTCGTTTTTAAGCTTCACAAAGTCATCAGGATTAAACTTGATTTGATCGCCAGTTTTACCTTCTTTAATCTGACGCTCGTAATCACGCAATATGCGCAGTGCTACGGGTGACAAGATTAAAATAGCCACTAGGTTAACGAGTGCCATTAGACCCATTGATAAGTCAGCGAAGTTCCATATGGCAGGAAGACTGGCAATAGCGCCGACAAACACCATGCCCAAGACCATAAAGCGGAAAATCATAATCATGACTTTGGCATTTTTGGCACCAGAGATGAATTCAAGATTCGACTCACCATAGCTATAATTGGCAATGATAGAGGTGAAAGAGAAGAAGAAAATAGCAATCGCAACGAAGATAACACCCATATCACCCACATACTGCGACAGTGCCAACTGAGTCAGCTGAATTCCTTCTTGCTCAACACTAGGATCGACCACACCGGACAAAATAATAATCGACGCCGTTGCCGTACAAATGACAAGCGTATCCATAAATACACCCAGCATTTGCATAAATCCTTGCACCGCTGGATGATCGGGATGACTCTTCGCCGTTGCCGCCGCATTAGGCGCTGACCCCATACCCGCTTCGTTTGAAAACAGACCACGCTTGATACCGTTAATCATTGCCTGAGCAATACCATAACCAATCACCCCGCCTGCTGCTTGCTCAAAACCAAATGCTGATTTAACAATTAACACAATCGCCGCTGGGAATTGACTAAAATTCGTCACGATAATGAACAAGGCCAATAAGATATAGAGAATCGCCATAACGGGTACGATTTTACCCGCAATACGAGCAACCGAGCGCAAACCACCGAATACCACTGGCGCAACTAATACGACCAATACCAAACCTGTCATCCACGTTGGAACCCCAAATGCTTCGTTGGTCGCTTGTGCGATGGTATTTGACTGCACGCCATTAAAGGCTAAACCGAACGCTACTAATAAGCATAATGAGAAAAATATCGCTAGCCAGCGCTGACCGAGACCTTTTTCGATATAATAAGCCGGTCCACCGCGGTAAACATTGTCATTGTGCGGCACTTTATAGGCTTGTGCTAATGTTGATTCGATAAAGCTGGTCGACATACCGACGATCGCAGTCATCCACATCCAAAACACTGCACCCGGACCGCCAAGGTAAATCGCGATTGCAACCCCTGCCAAGTTACCTGTACCGACCCGCGCTGCCAATGAGGTCATCAGCGCCTCAAATGAGCTGATGCCGCCATCTTTACGCCCTTGATTGGACACACGCAATAGCTGCCACATATGCCCAAAGTGGCGAAACTGAATAAAACGTGTGGCAATGGTAAAATACAAACCCGCACCAATCAGTACGAACATCAGTAATCCATACCAAGGGTTACTCGCAATCAACCAATCATTGTTGCCCCAAATAATACTGACACCATAATTGACGATGCTATTAAACCAACCTGCTATCCCTTCACCCATACTGCTATCCTCTCACTTACATTTTATACTGCTAGTATATTTTATGGATTGATGTGATTAATGATATTTAAAATGCTTACTAATTCCTCTGCCTACTGATGAAACAGTAAATATCTGATCAATATACTGGCAAAGTAAATCACTAACATCCTGTCGCTACATTTTAACTGACTAGAGATTATTTAACTATTTCAAACCTCTATTATAAAAATTAAATAATTACGAACTTTTGCAAGGTATTTCGATAAAACACAAAAAAATATTTTTTATATGAAATATTGAGGAAAACTTTTGAGACTAGGTACAACAGATAGATTTTAAAACGTACTCATACAAACACCATTCCAAAAAAAATAGTCACCGCCATAATATTTATTGAGCAAAGTATGGGCTATATTTATAGAACGAATGACTTTTATTGCTAATAATGCTCTAATACCTCTATAAAACTAAATCCTTAATATAAATAAGGTTTTAGCACAACCCTTGAGCAACGGCCGTTTTTTTAGCTGGTCTCTCTAACATAAGTTGACCATGGTTTCCATAAAGCAAACATTTAGTTACATAAAGTAAATAAAATTTATTTATTGTTAATTAAGTCAATATTGTATATATTCCCAATAAGTTCATAAATATTTCTTGCAATACTTATTGGCATGAATAATAAGTTGAAATATTAAGAAAATATCATCAGGGATGATGAGCATAATAAGACAGAGGACTGTCAACCAATACCGACCCTCCTCCATAAATCCTCATCTCTATATACTATAAATCCAGTCATTCTATAGCCCATAAATCTTGTTAGATGTTTAGGTTATAGTCGACCCACAGCCATATTTTACAATGTAACTTTTAGCAAAATCGAACCACAGAAAAGTATTTTTCGTAGTGCTTTGATTGATAGAAATCTGCTTTTTTTTCGATAATATTGGGTTACTTACTACTGGTTGGTCATTCTGCTTTATCAGCCTATAAACTGATTTTAGGATCCGTTTATAGACAACGTATCGAACTGTCTTCCATCATGTGATACATGCTAAAGCAAAATAACTTGTCAGGCTCAAATCAGTAATCTTGTTTTTATGTTAGGCAAAAGGAGTTGTCCTATGGAAAACCACAACGATCCATCCGGTTATTGGCGTGCCAATGTCCGTCTCATTTTAGGTAGCCTATTTATTTGGGCGCTATGCTCATACGGGTTTGGGATTTTGTTACGTCCTCTCTTAGCAGGTATTAAAATCGGTGGTACCGACTTGGGCTTTTGGTTTGCTCAGCAAGGATCCATTGGGGTATTTATCGTTTTAATTTTCTTCTACGCTTGGCGTATGAATAAGTTAGATAAACAATACGGCGTAGACGAGGAATAGCCCCATGAGTCAATTTACGATTAATATTATTTTTGTAGGTCTATCTTTCGCTCTATACTTCGGTATTGCAATTTGGGCACGTGCTGGCACAACGAGTGAATTCTACGTAGCAGGCGGCGGTGTTCATCCTGTCGTCAACGGTATGGCAACGGCTGCTGACTGGATGAGTGCTGCGTCATTTATTTCGATGGCAGGTATTCTTGCCGCTGGCGGTTATGGCGCATCAACTTATTTGATGGGTTGGACAGGTGGTTATGTACTACTGGCAATGCTCCTAGCGCCTTATTTACGTAAATTTGGTAAGTTTACGGTACCTGACTTCATCGGCGACCGTTTTTATTCAAAAACGGCAGCAATGATTGCCGTAATTTGTTTGATTATCGCCTCAACCACATACGTTATCGGTCAGATGACAGGTGCCGGTGTCGCTTTCTCACGCTTCTTGGAAGTTGAAAACACTACTGGTCTACTGATTGCTGCGGTTGTTGTCTTCTTCTATGCTGTACTTGGTGGTATGAAAGGGATTACTTATACGCAGGTAGCGCAGTATGTAGTTCTAATGATTGCATATACCATTCCTGCTGTTTTCATCTCACTTGAGTTAACAGGCAATCCAATTCCAGGTTTGGGCTTGTTTTCAAACCATGTGGAAGCAGGCGTTCCTATCTTAACCAAGCTAGATCAGGTGGTTACTGATTTGGGTTTCACGGCTTATACCGCTGACGTTCCTAACAAACTAAACATGGTGCTATTTACCTTATCGCTCATGATTGGTACAGCAGGTCTACCACACGTTATCATCCGCTTCTTCACCGTACCTAAAGTCGCTGATGCGCGTTGGACTGCTGGTTGGACATTGGTATTTATCTCGCTATTATACTTCACTGCTCCTGCAGTAGGTGCAATGGCACGTTTAAACCTGATTGATACGATTTATCCACAAGGGGTAGCAGAAGCACCTATAAACTATGATCAACGTCCAGACTGGATGAAGACATGGGAAGATACTGGTCTTATTAAGTATAATGATCTTAATAATGATGGTCGTATCCAAATGTACAATGACAGTGGACTTGGTGCCGCTGAGCTTGCCTTGACTGCTGCACAAGCGGATGGTGGCGATGTAGCCGCTGCCACTGCAGCCGTAGAGACTGCACGTGTCGCACAGGATCTAGAACTTGATGGACGCTTTACCGCAGCAGGCTGGAAGGGTAATGAGCTGGATGTCAATGCCGATATCTTAGTATTAGCTAACCCAGAAATTGCGAATCTTCCACCATGGGTTATTGGTCTTATTGCCGCAGGTGGTTTGGCAGCAGCGCTCTCAACAGCAGCAGGCCTACTACTCGCTATTTCGTCAGCGATCAGTCATGACTTGATTAAACGAAACCTTAATCCAAACATTACTGATAAAGGCGAATTGAGAGTTGCGCGTATTACGATGGGTGTTGCGATTGTAGTTGCTACTTGGTTAGGAATAAATCCACCAGGGTTTGCCGCACAGGTAGTCGCATTAGCATTCGGTATCGCTGGTGCATCGCTCTTCCCTGCACTAATGATGGGTATTTTCTCTAAACGGATCAATAATGTTGGTGCCATCGCTGGTATGCTAACAGGTCTGATTAGTATCCTTGTTTATATCTTTGTCTTTAAAGGTTGGTTCTTCATTAGCGGTACAGCGAACTTCCCTGATACGGCAGAGTATTGGTTGTTTGGTATCTCACCACTATCATTTGGTGCGATTGGGGCATTGCTTAACTTTATCGTAGCGTTTGCTGTCTCTTATGCTACTGCGCCCCCACCATTACACATTCAAGAGTTGGTTGAAAGTGTCCGCTCTCCACGTGGCGCAGGCGGTGCAGTCGACCACTAAGTATATAAATGAGAATATATCTTCAGTTACTATATATCACTCACAGGCAGTAGCTGCTTGTGAGTGATTTTTTTATCTCTTATTTATTATAAAAAATGTTAGATTTTTGCTTTATTGAATATACTTTATTAACTATGCTTAGGACGTGTTCTCAATTAAATCGATTACCCTCTAAATGGGCTAAAAATGGCTAAATTTTGCCAAACATCGTTAATAGCTTATCAATATCTCGATATTATTTGCGCTACTTTCCTTGTTTGACGGCAATTTATCTCATTTTTATGACCATTTTTAAAATGAGAACACGCCCTAGTTAAAAGCGCTCAATTAAAAGTGCTTAACGCATTAAGGAAGATTTTATGCTTTTTGAGTTTATCGCTACCATCGCTGCCGCATTTGGCATGGCTGGTCTGGCACTCATTATAACTCACCTCAGTAAACTGGCTGGCAAACGCGCACCAAAGTGGCTTATTCCTTTGTTTGCTGCGATTGGTATGTTTGCCTTTCAAATACACCAAGAGTATAACTGGTATGGTCAGCAAGTGAGCAAGTTACCAGCAGGCGTGCAAGTCGTCAAAGTAGCAAAAAGCACCGAGTGGTTTCGCCCATGGTCTTATATCAAACCGCAAATATTACGTTTTATCGCTGCCGATACCGCCAACGCTAGCGTACAAGTAGATAATCCAGATGTATATTTGGTTAATTTATATCTTTTTGAAAGACGCAGAAGTGTGCAGAAAATACCACAAGTTATAGACTGTCGTATTCCTGCGCGTGCCGATTATGTCATACCCGAAAAAAACAGTAAGCTAACGATTGATGAACATGTCAAGCAAACAACAGCATGGCGAGAGTTAGTAACAGATGACCCGTTGTTCATTAGTATCTGTACTGATAAAAGCTAACCTCCTCATAAATATGCAAATAAAACCCTGCTAAAACATCTGATTATTAAGGGATTTAAGACGGCTTATATTATAGTCATGTATTCAATTGCGCTGAGAAGTTGCGGTATAAGTATGCTTAGAATTAGCGCCTAACAGCAATCCAGCGCATAGACCACCGAAGTGCGCCGCAAACGAGATACCTTGTTGCGGCATCAATCCTTGCTTAATAGTCAACCAATAGCCAGTACCCATGACAATACAGGCAATCAAATAACCCCAACGCCGCGCAAATACAGCACCGCCTATCATATAGCCGAGCATCGCGAAGCATAATCCTGATGCGCCAACATGAATTGACAATGGCGAGCCAATGATCCAAGTGACCAATCCAGATGCGATAATGAGCTTAATCATTGTTCGATAAGCATTCTTCTCAAACAATCCAAACAAAAATAAAATCTGTAACAACGTCAAAGTGTTACCAAGCAAATGTGAAAAATTGCCATGCATCGTCCATGATGCAAATACTCCAATCATACTGCCCACATCTAAGGCACGAGGCACAATCCCAAAGATATTCCACATGCCAAATAATGCCACTTCATTTAAAAAAAACATGCCCCACATCGGTATTAATACAAAAGCATATAAGCCTATAACCTGCTTTATTCGTATCATAATCAAGCTAAGCAGTTGCTGCCAATTCATATAACGCCCTATTCTTTTAATTCATGTTTTAATCTATTTTTTTAGCGATATTTTAATGACTCAGCGTAGCAGTGGAGCGTGTTACAGGTGTAAAATCTAACAATGCAGCCTCTTTGTCAGTCATCAAATAACTGTCACTATGTAATAACGACGTCGAGTGATAAGGCACCAAAGCGGTGGGCACAAAACGACGAGCGGCATCGATATGTTTGATAGAATCATCAAAAAAGATATGAGGTGCAAATGTTCTAAGTACAGCTGTTTTTTCTAAACCTCCTAAGAAAAACGCCATATCAACATTGACGCCCCACTCTCGCAATGTCTTAATCGCACGCAGATCAGCAGGTGCGTTGCGAGCTGTCACCAATGCAATCTTTATTGGAGAATACTTGAGACCAGCGGGTAGACGTTCCTGTAAATTTGATAGTTTAATCAACAATTCAGCATAAGGGCCTTTTTCAATGGGTAAATCACGCATCTGTATTTCGCGATCGTGAAAAGCACGCAGTCCTTTTTGCTTGTACAGCAGTTCACCTGAATCATCAAACAGCACCGCATCACCATCAAAAGCAATACGTAGCTGATCAGTATCTAACTCATAGGTATTGACAGGGGTTGCATCGAGTATCGCACAAGCACAGATATTAGCATCAGCCACTTGCTGGGCATCTTCGCGATTGGTCGTCAAAAATAGATCGACATTGAAGTCTTTAATATAAGGAGCCACAGGACTGCCTGAAATAAAAGCCGAGCGTGAGATAGTCAGCTCATGCTCAAGAATTGCATTGAGGACTTGAATGCCCGTATCTGGACTACTTTTTGAGACAATGACCACTTCCACCAAAGGTGTCTCAGCCTCTAAATCTTGCATGCCATCATTGCAATAATTATTCAGATTTAATAGAGCTTTAATTAATGGGTAACCAGCACCTATACTGAGAGCATCGTTTTCACGCATGGTCATATAGTCTCGAAACTCTTTTATGGCGCTTACAGGTCTCTGCTCTAGCAGCTCTAGTAAATAATTTTCTGATTCGGTTAAATCAAAAAGTGCCGTTGCAGAAATCGCGACGATGAGCGTATTACTAAAATCGACTGCCATAATTTTCTCTACTTATAAAATTATCTATTCGGAAATGCCAACCAGTTTACTACATTCACAAGCCCTTAGAATGATAAGAAAAGTTATCCACGTATAATGTCATTTAGTATAAAAATCCCCTTTTAAGTAATTCAAATGACCGCTCAGAAAGTGTCTCATAATATAACTTTATGTGGAATAATTTAACCATAGAATTATTACGCCAACTTTTTTTTATCATAAAAAAGCCATATTGTTATGAAAACAATATGGCTCTATTAATGAACAATACAGATGAACGACGCAGCTATGATTTTCTAAGCTTACTTTTATCAATAGCGCTTACGTTAGCAGCACTAAAGATATCGCTGGAAAAGCGACCAAAATAACCAGTCGAATCAGATCAGAGACAATAAACGGTGCGACCCCGTGGAACATATCAGACAGCTTAATATGCGGTGCCATTGCCTTAATCACAAAGATATTCATCCCCATCGGCGGCGTAATCAGTCCAAGCTCTACTGTCAATACAGCGATGATACCAAACCATACGGGATCAAACCCTAACGCCACAATGATTGGATATACCACTGGAATGGTAATGACCAGCATCGCCAAAGCATCCATGAACAACCCTAAGAGGAAGTACATGATTAAGATACAGATCAGTACAATCATCGGGCTAACTGCTAATGTACCAATCCAAGTCGCTAGCGTATAAGACAAGCGTGAGACGGAGATAAAGTAACCCAAGGCTTCTGCACCCAGCAGCATAAAGAACACCACCGCTGATAATGCAAGCGTTTCAATCAAAGATTGCTTTAGACCTTTTATACGCATGCCTTTGGCAAAAGCATAAGCCCAAGAAACAAAAGCACCGACTGCCGCACCTTCTGTTGGGGTAAATAATCCAAAGAAAATACCAGCAATAATCACAATAAAAATAAAGCTAAATGGTATGAGTCCCGTCAATGACAGCAGCTTGGCTTTCCAAGAAGTAGGCTCACCGCGACGCGCTAAATGCGGCTTCCAGCGTACCATAATCATAACAGTGATTGAATACATCACCATGCCCAAAATCCCAGGCAAGAAACCAGCGATGAACATGTCACCGACTGACTGCTGGGTTAAGATGGCATAGACCAGTAGCGCAATACTAGGCGGAATCATAATACCTAACGTGCCACCCGCTGCTAAAATACCACAGGCAAAACCTGGTTGATAACCATACTTCTCCATTTGTGGCAGCGCAACCTTGGTCATAGTGGATGCTGTGGCTAAGGATGAGCCTGAGATAGAAGCAAAAATACCAGACGATCCTATACCAGCGATACCCAAACTACCCCTCACTCCACCAAAAATAGTTCGGGTAGCTTCAAACAATTTCCCTGCCATCCCTGAATGAGTGGCAAAAACGCCCATTAAAATAAATAAGGGAATCGCACTAAAGTCATACTTTGCCAAGACATCGACTGGGATGTCTTTGAGCATTTGTAATGCACCACTGGGCGCCGTCACTGCGCCAAAACCAACCAATCCAACACCTAACATGGCAAGCGCCACTGGAACTCGCAGGACAACAAGCAGGATCATGACGATTAAGCCGATAGCTCCAATAATTTCTGGACTCATGCGCCTGTCTCCTCGGCGTCAAAGAACTCGCCCGTTTTAAAGATATTAATGGATTCGATTAATGAGCGAATGGCGAGTAAGAGACTTAAAAATGCACTAAATGCATAGATGGGCATCATTGACAATCTAAGATCTTGAGTGACTTTGCCGTATTCTATGGCATCAACAGCACTCTCATAAAGCCCCCAAGCAAAAACGATACCAATGACGAAAAAGCCCATCATAAAGACGCCCATCATATAACCTTTAACGGCTTGCGGCATTTTTTGGGTAAAGACATCAACGATGATTTGTGAGCGTTCGACGAAAGCGCCAAAGGCAGCAAGTAAAGCAAAGAGCATGAAGTAAGAGACGATCTCTACACTGCCTTTAACGGTAAAGCCAAACTCACCACCAGTCAGCTTGAAAATATAACGAGCAGTCACATCGAGCATCGTTGTGAGGACAATAATAATAAGACTGATACCACCAATAAACTGGCATAATCTAGAGATTAGAATACTGATTTTTACTAAAAATGCCATGTGACACCTCCAATGGGTTATACCACTTTACAAGCAGCACTGGCAGCTTTTGCTTTCTCATAGACACTATCAGCATCTAAACCCAAAGCATTGACATCATTTAGATATTTTTTAGTACCTTTTTCAAGTGGTCCTTTCCAATCAGGATCATTCAATGGATCAGGAATTTCAACGATCTCATCGCCTTTAGCTTTAGCAGCTTGAATGGCCATTTGATCATGCTTATCAAACACTTCACCAACTTTATTAGCCAATGCCATTCCTGAGTTTTTATCCAACACTTGCTTTAAATCATCAGGTAAGTTGTTATATTTATCCTTATTCATAGTAACCATCAGCGCCGAACTATAAAAAGGAATATTGGTGTGATATTTAGTGATTTCATCGATTTTGAATGCTGTTACGGCTTCCCATGGAAAACTCAACCCATCGACGACGCCGCGCTGTAAAGAGGTGTACATATCATTGGCAGGCAACCCTACTGGTGATGCCCCAGCGCTTTCGATAATGTCACCCGCGACCGCAGAAGGGCGGCGGATGCGCATGCCTTTCATGTCTTCAGGAGTCCGAATCAACTTATCCGTAGTATGCAGTGAGCCAGGCCCAGCACCATACATGAATAGTAGATGTGAGTCTTCATACTCACTAGCAAGCGTGCCATCCTCATAAAGAGTCTGAAGCATACAACCCATTTGAGTCGCTGAGTTTGATAAACCAGGAAGTTCAGTGATTTGAGTTAAAGGAAAACGTCCACTGGTATAACCATGTGCTTGTGAACCGATATCTATCGTACCTTTAGCAGCAGATTCGTACGTAACATCTGCTTTGGCAAGACCCGCGGAAGGATACAACTCTACTTTTAAGCGACCATTAGAATCTGTCTCTATTTGCTTTGCCCAAGGTTCAAAAACCTCTGTGCTAATAGAAGAGGTTGCTGGCCAAAAGTGAGAGAAGCGTAAAACGGTCGTTTCTTGAGAGTTTGCTGATGAGCCATCAGTCGTATTAGCAGATTGGTTAGAGCAGCCTAAAAGACTAACAGCCGCTAAGGCACCAATTGAAAAAAGAGGAGCTAGCTTCATTATCAATTCCTTTTGATAATTGTGAAAATAGGAATAATACATCACTGGTAAATAATCCAATCTATACCAGATCTAATTATTTACAAGTTTTAAATATATCTTTTACATACCTGTAATAAAAATCTAGTTTAAAATTAGCAGCTATAATGATATAAGTCAAATCATTTTGATGGCAAAGCTAGAAAATATATTCATAAAATTGCATAGCAATTAAACAAGAAAACTCGTCAATTCAAATAGAAAATACACTTATAGAGTGTGAATTCTAAAAGTAAGTGAGATTAAGCATAACTTAATCTCAAACCCACAGACAAAGAAAACCCCCTTCTGCATAAGCAGAAGGGGGTTTTACTTTAGAATAGAGAGCTGACGATGACCTACTCTCACATGGACGAATCCACACTACCATTGGCGCAATGATGTTTCACTTCTGAGTTCGGGAAGGGATCAGGTGGTGCCATCATGCTATTGTCGTCAGCAAAGGGGGTTAGATATGAGTCTGTTATTTTTATTGTTTGACGTCAAGTGTTAGCTTGTTGTCGATCAACTTGCAACCTAACTGAATCAAGGTTAAAGGTGATATCGAAATATTCTTTCTTTTATTCTATAAGCTTTCGCTTATACAAGATAGATTAATTAGAGCTTTCATACAAACCACTTGGGTGTTGTATGGTCAAGCCAAACGAGCAATTAGTACAGGTTAGCTACATGCATCGCTGCACTTCCACACCCTGCCTATCAACGTCGTAGTCTTCAACGGCTCTTT